>NZ_DASRXP010000233.1:0-11893 GCF_035687465.1 Kribbella sp. | reverse complement strand
ATGAACAAGAGGCCGTGGTCCGCCGGGCCCTGGACAACCTGACATACGTCATCTGGCACCCGATCTTCGGGAGACTACGACGCCATCTTCGACGCGATCACCGTTCCGTCTGATAGCAGCCGATCCGCGGTATCGGCGATGGCGAAGCATGTCGGAGCGTCAGGGCCCGCTGCGGTTTGATTCGTGCGGACGTTTGTTTCAACCTACGACCGGCGGATTAGGGCAGTGATGGCCAACGAACCGTAACGACTACCGAGTCTGTCTCGGCCTGCCAGGAGTGGTCGATGCCTGGGCCCCAAACTACGTAGTCGCCAGGCCGATTCAGGGTGGTTGTGCCCTCGGTCAGATCGAGGCGAAAGTTACCGCTGATGAGCAGGAGCAGGGTGGTCCGCTGATCGCCGGCTGTCCACTCGGGGCGCTGCTGTCCTGCGGGATGGTTGCCCCATTTGACCTCGACGTCCTTGGTTGCTCTGACGTCGTCAGCGGGTTCTATGAAGTGGCCGAGGATCCATCCGCGCTTGTCCTCGGCTTCCTCATGTACGTTCCCGCTGTGCCAGTTCGTACTGCTCATGTCAAGATCTCTCGCTCGATGGTTGGTATGTCCACTCTGTCACCGCCGATCTCGCGCAGGCGTCGAAGGCCTTGAAGCAGGGCGAAGAGTCCCTCGTTGCTCCAAGACTGATCGCGGATCAAGTCCGTTAGCAGACCGCGACTCATGCTCGAGTACTGCCGTACGCCGCTCGACTCCCAGTTCGCCTGGATGTGACCGCCGTAGCGCACCCAGAAGTCAGGATCGTCGATGACGATCAGATTTGCGAACTCAAAGTTGCCGCTGACGAGGTTCAGACCGAAGCCTGTGCACTCCATGCGCAGTCGCTCGCCATGGCCCGTGTCGAGTAGCCATCGCATGGGTTCTGACAGTCTGCTCTGATGCATGGGGTCGGCGTGCCGTTGACTACCGGTGGTGTTGTCCACGTCGTCGCGACCGAAGAGTTCCTCTTCCATTTCACGCAGCAGAGTGGCGCTCAACTGTGCATCATCCTGGTAATTGACCAGCGGTTCATGAAAGCCCTTCGGGATTACCGCGAGGCGGCCAGCAGCATTTAGGACGTTGCCCGAACGCTCCTGTATCAGCAGGAGGTAGTCCGCCTCACCGCGCCGCGAACGGCTCGCTGGCCTCGCTATTGCGCACAAGGCGAGTGCGCCGCCGGCGCAGAGTCTCCCTTGGAAGTCGAGCACAGCCGCCACGTCGGGAAGGTAGCGATCTCGCAGCGGCAGAGTCCCCGGCATCGTAGGCAGGCCGGCAGCGATTGCGTCGAGCAGCTCGCCCTCCAGCATGTCCATCGTGAGGGCGTAGTCCATGAAGGTGGTCATGCCGACGGTTCCATCGATCCGGCCGCGATCCAGGTCGATGCTCAGGAGTCGATACAACGGTGAGTCCACGACCCGCCGGCCGGAGGCCACGATCTCGACGAGATGATGCCGCACACGCTCTGCTGGTTCACTGTCCATGGGCGATCCGTCGTCGTGGGCTGTGCTGATCAGAGTGAGGCGATCTCGTTCTGGAGCTAGACCGATGCCGAGATCCAGCCAGGTCGAGCGGCACAAGATGCTTGCAACTGCTTCCGTGTCACTGCCGTAGCTGGTGCGATACATCGAATGCTCGTCGAAACCATCCTCGTAGTACGTGCTGAGGGCATCGGCGACTTCGCGTTGACTCACCCGCCCGCGGCGCCGTGCCCGGTCTTTCATCTGGACGTGGTCGAAGTTTGCGAGTTCTTCAGTTACTAGCTGCCTTGCCGTGATGTCTGGGTATCCCTGTTTCCGGTCAAGCCACTCAAGTGCGGTGGCGATGTCTCGATCGGTGTCGAGCTTGCTCGAGGCTTCGGTGCCGCCGTGCTCTACTCGCTGCGCGTCATCTGAAACGCCTGCGCGTCGTGGTCTCTCGTCGCTGAGCATTGAAAAGCGTTGCTTGGTCTGTTCCGAGGCCTGGTGCAGTGCTGTGTCGAGGATCTCTTGCATCGTCGCAGATAGCACGATTTCCGGCTTGGCTTCCCAGTTAGCGACAGTCCGGACGCTGGCGCCGAGGTGCTGTGCGAACGCCTCGATAGTCATCCGGTAGGCATGCCTGAGCGCGGAGGTCTTCTCGCCTGTCCACCTGTCCACAACGCGCACAGTGTGGCCCGCCCCCAGGTTCTCGACAGTGGGTGACTGCATGTTCGTTGCATTGCCGCTGTTCGCCGAGTGCATGTTGCCGCGAGCCTCTCCAGTATTCACTAGTTCGTATGAACACAGGGGACGTCGCGAGCCGAGTTGAGGGGCCTCACGTCGAGGCACCATCATCGGTGCGCAGGCGTTCTTCGACCAGGTCGAGTCGGTGCCTGAGCTCCTCGACGGTCTCGCGCAGTTCGGACAGATCATCGATCGGCGGACGACCATCCGCGGCGGCGACGAACACGCCGCGACCCCGTTGCGTGTACACGAGTCCTTCGTCGCGTAGCTGGTCGATGGCCTTCTGCAGAGTCATCAGAGCAACCCCCCACTCCCTGGCGAGCTCGCGTCCTGACGGCAGCTTCGTGCCGGCCGCTAACTCGCCGGACTGGATTGCAAGGCGTAATCCGGCTGCCACCTGCGCGTACGCCGGCCGGGGGTCATTGGTCTCTACCTGCATGCCCCAAAGGTAGTCGACCTAGGTAGCTAGGTCAGTTGTTCGGCGAAGTGTTGTACAACAAAGTGACCTAGGTTAACCTAGGTCAAACTAGTTAACTCTTGATAAGGAGAGCGCAATGAGTGAAGAGACAAGGCCCAGCGAGGTCGCGCGGAAGTTCCTCAGCATTGCGGCAGCCGCAGAGGTGCTCGGGCTGTCCGAGATGACCCTGTACCGGGTGATCCAGACGAACTCGTTTCCGGCAGTTCGGGTCGGCCGTCGGTTGTTCATTCCGAGCCAGGCCCTGGATGACATGGCCAACGAGGCGATCGCCAGCGGAAGAGTCGTCGACTCGGCCGAGTGGCGGCCGCCCCAGGTCGCCGGATGAGCGGCCAGTCGTCGCCGCATCACCAAAACATCAAAGACCGGCCCCGCACAGGCGCCAACCAGAACAGGGCCGGTTCTCCCATCACTCAGCAACGAGTTCGAGAGGTCTACAGCATGACTGACGGAGGGCAGGTCGGCACAGAGTGGGTGCCGCGGTTTGGGATGTTGGCGGTTCCGCGGGAGCGTGCGGAGCTGATCCGGGGGTTGTTCGAGCTGGCCGCTTTTGTGGCGGACCACCCGGAGCTGCCGGTGCCGGGCGTGCAGGCGTCGGTCTACACCGGGACCGGTGGTTGGCAGGCCGAGTGTGGGGTGGTTGACCAGGTCGCCGCCGCGCTGGGGGAATCGGCGGTGGATCGGCCGGATCGCGGGCTATATCAGGTTGAGGCGTATTTCGGCTCGGTGCGGGTCTGCAGTGTGGCGTTCACGACGCAGTCCATGGCGGAGTTTGAAGCGGTCCAGTCGTATCGCGGCAGTGTCCGGCCGATGTTGGGCGGTGGTTCGCGGTGAACCGGCGTCCGAATGCCCGCGACGGTGTGGTTGTTCCGCGGTTCACGGCGGTCATGGTGCTGCTGTTGGCGGCGGGTGTCGCAATGGTGGCGGCGGAGCGGTCGCCGCTGACGGTCGAGGTGGGATGCTGGCTGGCTGCCGGCGGGGCGGTTGGTGTTGTGACCGCCGGGCTGCTGTTCTGGCGGGTCGGCCCGGGTGGCCTGATCGCGCTTCCGTTGTGGCTGGGGTACGCCGGAGCGCTGGCCGTGCGGGTCGGAGCCCCGGCAGGTGTGGGTGGCTTGCTGATCGCGGCAGGTGTGCTGGTGGTCGTCTCCCTGCTGCTGGTGTCAGTGAACCGCTCGATCGGTTCTGGGCTCGCGCTTTCGGCGTGGCTGATCTACGCCGGGCTTTTGCTGCGAGTGATCCCCGACCGGCTCGCCGCGCACGGCTGGTGGCTCCCGATCCTTTCCGCCGGAGTCACGGCGGTTGTCGCGACTGTCGCGCGAGTGCTGTTGTCCCGGTCGAGTTCGAGGGGTCTGCTGCGCCGGTTGGGGCGCGCCGGCCGCGAGACCGACGGTCTCGCCTCGAGCTTCGATGTGTGGCGCGCAGCGTCCGCGCGGGTCCTGCGGAAGAACACCACACAGGTGCGGCCGTCGTACGCGGACAAGTCGTGGTGGCAACGCCGACGGGTCGCATTGACCGAGCTAGGCGCGAGGATCGCCCGGATCGGGCTCGTATGGCTGTGGTCGTCGATCGAGAACCACACCATCACCTTCGGTGGCCCCCGCCAGGGAAAGACCCAGCACGTCGTCAACTTCGTGCTGGACGCTCCGGGCGCGGTAATCACCACGTCCACGAAACAGGACATCCTCCGGCTGACCACGCGCCGCCGGGGCCGGAAGGGTCCGCTGTGGGTGTTCGACCCGTCCGGCCTGACCGAGGACGGTTCCACGATCGGGTTCGACCCACTCGACGGATGCACTGATGCGGCGGTCGCGATGGACCGGGCCGCCGACCTGATTGACGGTATCGGCCGGTCGAAGAGCGACGGGCAGGGCGAGCGGTGGGACGGGTTCGCCAAGCAGACGCTGCAGTCGTTGATGCACGCTGCCGCGCTGGGCGGCTACTCGATGTTCGACGTGCAGCAGTGGGTCGCTCACCCGACGGAGGAGGCCGCCCGGGACGTGCTGTACGAGCTGCGCATCGTCGGGGCGACCGCGGCCGGCATGGAGCAGGAGGCGAAGCAGTTCTTCGGCAACAACCCGAACACCCAGTCGAGCATCTCGACCTCGATCATGCCCGCGCTGAGCTGGCTGTCGGTCCCGTCAGCTGCCGCGTCGGCACTGCGGGGTGGCCCGCAGTTCGACGTGCAGCGTTTGCTGGACGAGACCGGCACCGTCTATCTGATCGGTGCCGAGGACAAGAAGACTGCCCCGCTGGTCACCGCGCTGACCGCGCACATCGCTCGCCAGGCCAGGCGGCTGGCGGCCGGGATGCCGAGGGAGCGGTTGGACCCGCCGCTGACGATGGTGCTCGACGAGGCCGCGCTGATCTGCCTGATTCCGCTCGACCAGTGGTCGGGTGACTTCGGGTCTCGCGGGATCACCATGCACATCGTGGCGCAGTCGCGCGCCCAGATGCGGCAGCGGTTCGGTGACGCCGCGACCGGTTCACTGCTGACCAACTGCAGGACCAAGGTCCTGTTTGGCGGCACGGGCGACGACGATGACCTGCGCTACTGGTCAACGCTGGCCGGGGAACGCGAAGAGCCCGCGATCACGCGGGACCGCTCGACCGGTTCGCGGTCGGTGAGCACCCGCAAGACCCCTGTTCTGACGCCGGGCCAGGTGCAGGAGCTGCGGACCGGGCAGATCCTTGTCATCAGCAACGGCATGCCACCGGCCATCACCAAAGCCCGGATGGCCTACAAGCGCTGGGACGTGCGCGCCGCGCGGTTCCACAACCGCCCCGTCATGCAGGCGACGGCCCGACTGCAGGCGGCTGTCGAGGATCGGGTCGGTGGGTGGCTGCTCGGCCAGACCGAATGGCTCCGCAGCCAGGCCACCGCCGGACTCGACCGCATCGAACGCCTGACCCGCGGTCGGCTCTCCATCCCAGCGACCCGGGGGCTCGGGTCGGCGCTGGCCTGGCTGGACTCGAACGACCCGGCGCGCGAGGTGATCGCCCGAGTTCGCTTGATCGGCGCCATGCGTCGGGCACGCGCGGCGTTGGGCGTACGGACCGATCGCGCCGCCCGCAAGGCCGATCGCCCGACTGGTGGTGCGCGATGACTTGGCCGACACAGCGCGCCCGCCGGCGCGTACAACGCAACCTGCAGAGCCAGCTGGCAAACGCGGCCTACCTCCTGCAGGCCTACCTCGACCTGACCAAGGACCGGACCGGCGATGTCACGGACGAGCTGATCTTGCTCGGCGACGAGGATCAGCCGTACCGGCTACCGCAGATGGCTCTGGACTTCATGGCCAAGGTCGCCGGGCTGATCCCCGGTGTCCGGGTCACGCTGACTGACTGGGACCGCTACGCCTACGGCACGGCCCCGAAGCTTCCCGGGACGGTTCGTGAGGTGACGTTCACCGCCGACCGGGACCAGGTCGTAGTTGTCGATCTGGACGACCAGGCCGAGGCCGACCGGTGGAACGCGCGCGACTTCGCTTGGCCGTCGCCCTGCGGCCGTGCCGTGACTGTCTTGTTCCCATGGATCAGGCCGGATGGTTCCGCTGTGGTATTCGCGCCGGGCGAGACGATCGAGATCGCGCGATGACCGGGTCGAGCGCGCAGTGGATCGAGTTGTGGGACGGCCGCCGGTGGCCGGGCCGTGTCCGCAACGGCCTGCCCGAGTTCGGGTTCGGGCAGGCACCGGCCGGACTCTCTACTCGCGGGCAGCTGCGCGAGCGCGGATTGTGCCGAGGTGGGCAGGAGCCGTTCGCCCGGCTGACGTGGAAGAAGGATCAGCGGTTCGCGTGGCTGTACGTGGATGCGCACGCGAAGCCGAAGCGGACCGCGACCGAGGCTCAGCTCGCGGCGGTCGAGAAGGCTCTCGCAGCGCGGAAGGTGTGCGCCGAGTGCGGCCCGGTGGACCACTTCGTGCGCACGACCGACCAGCTGTGCGGCAACTGCCACGCCGACGGCGTCACGCCCACCGCGGGCGGCACCAGCACCTGGCAGACCTTGCACGACTGGCAGAGCGAAGCATGGGACGCCGCCCAGCAGGACGCACGGAGCGACGAGCCGGTGGGGCGAAATGAGGCTTCGGCGGCGATCGACCGGACCGCCGAAGCCGTCGCCCGCGCGACCACACACAACGACCACGAACGTGCGGCGCAGCAGGCCGAGCGGGACGAGCAACTCGCCCGCTGGCATGCCGACGACAACGACGCGAACGACAACGTCGCGGCCGACGACTCCAGTGCCGCCGCGATCGAGTGGGAGGTAGGTGCGGCATGAGCACGTCGATTGAGGCCGGCGGCAACGAGCTGCGAGCGAAGTGGAAGTGCGAGGACTTCGCCGAGATCTGGGGTCTGGAGGCGCGGCCGGCCTACGACGCCGAGGGTCACCCCACCGGGTGGGTCGCGCGCGACCCGGCCGCGCTGGAGGACTGGTTCGCCGAGCACTACGAGGAGGACGAGCAGTGAAGCACAACGACCACCAAGACCCCGGCGTCGCCGCCCAGCAGGCTGTGGCCGGACTCGCCCGCACGGTCGAGACGGTGTCGCGCGACGTGGCCGCGTTGAAGGGCGGTATGCGCAACGCCGCCAGCGCGGGCGAGGTGGCGCGGCTCGCGACGATCGTGTCCGAGCTGGGCGACCTGATGACCCATGCCCCCGCCAAGCGCGGCGGCACCGCGGGGGAGGGCAAGGACAAGCCGGAACCGATCCGGTCGTGGCTGACGCTCGCTGAGGACGAGACCGCCGTGCAGGCGGTCCTGAGCGAGTTGCTGCCGTGGCTGCAGACGGTGTTCCTCCGCTACAGCGACGCCCGCGACGGGGTGCCGCCGTGCTGGCTGTGGCACCCGGAGATCGTCGAGGAACTGCTGTGGCTGATGGACGCCTGGACCGCCGCCTACCAGGGCCCGGAGGCCTCGAACAAGCTCGTCGGCGACTGGCATGACCGGCAACGTCCGGGTGTGACGCGCCGGGTCGCGGCCTACGCGCCGGGCTGTGACGCCCTCGCGCACCGCGACCCCGCCGACCAGGTCGCCGTCACCGTCCCGCTCGCGATCGACGCCGACCCGTTTGTCACCTGGTGGGCCACGAACCGCGACCACAACGGCCCCGCCCCGACCAAGGAGCAGGTCAAGGCGGGCCGCCGCGGCGGCCTTGCCGCCGTCTCCGACACCGCTGGAGGACACCGATGACCACGCTCTCTGTCGTCCCCGACTGGCTGCCAACCGGCACCGCGCTGACCGGCCCGATGGTCGCGGCCGGCGTGGCAGGACTCGTCTTGTTCGGCGCCCTCGCGGTTGGTGTGATCTTGCTGGTCCGCCGGACCGTCCGCGCCTTCGCGCGATCGGTGGAGCGGGGCGGCTGGACCGGTCGCCGGGTCCTGATCGTGGTGGCGATCCTCGCCGCGCTCGGTGTCGCCGGGATCGGCGGCGCCCGCTCCTTCGGCGCTGTGTCGGCGAAGTTCAACAGCCCGCTCGTGCCGTTGGTTGCCGACGGCATGATCATCGCCTGCACCGCGCTACGCCTCGCCGCCCTGACCAGGGGCTGGCGCATCCCCGGGGCTCTGCTGACGACGTACGTATTCATCGGCGGCACCGTGTGGCTGAACATCGACACCGCCACCGGAATCGCCGACGCCATCGCGCACGCACTCGCGCCGCTGGCCTACGCGGTGCTGGTCGAGATGCTCGCGCACATGCTGCGCCTGCAGATGAAGCTCGCCCAGCCGACCCGCGCCAAGCTCAGCGTCTTGACGTGGTTCACCTCGCCGGTGATCACCACCCGGGTCTGGTTGCACCTGGCAAGGACCGGCACGGATGACCCGGTCGCGGCCCGGGCCCTGGTACAGCAGGTCGTCCGGATGGCGTCGCGGCTGGAATCGATCTGCCCGAGCCGCAAAACGTGGCCGCTGGACTCCGCCCGCGCGGCCAGGACCGCCGCGTTGCAGACGATCCGCGACGGCCTGCTGTCGGCCGGCGAGCTGGCAACGTTGCTGCCGACCGCCGGGCGACTGACCCCGGGCGAGTTGCTTGCGCTGGTCGACTCGGCAGCGCTCGGCCTCACCAGCCCTACGGCGGCCGAGCCTGAAACCCGGCAGCCGCAGCCTGCCGGACTGCCGGGGTGGGTGGTTGGCTTCGCTCTCGGTGCACTGCGCGGTGCACCAGTGCAAGAGAGCGGCCGCACCGATTCGCCCGCTCCGGTGCGCTCTACCGGTGCAGTGCAGGGCTCTGCTCCGGTGCAACAGCCGCTCCGCACCGGCAGCGCTCCGGAGCAGAGCGCGCCATCGATGGACGCCACCACCAAGACCGCTCCGACCGGCGGCCGAGCACGCCGCCCCGATGACGACGACCTGGCCGAACTGCTCCGGGTATCGGCGGCCAAGCACGGCGGAGCGCCGCTCAGTCAGCGCGAGATCACCCGCGTCCTCGACTGCGGTTTCGGGGTAGCCCGTCGCCTCGCCGAGAAGCTCGGCTGGCTCGCCCCTACCGCCGACGACTCCGCCCCCCGCGCCGTCGCGGACGCCATACCCGAGGCCACCGAGATCCGAGGCCAACTCCAGCTGATCACCGAGCCCGGCGAAAACCCCACTGAGGACCAGGCCGAAGAGACCAGCACAGACCGCGAATTCGAAACCAGCAGCACGCGATGAACAACCCGATCAACACCCCAGCCACGACCCCGCAGCAAGTCACCAACGCGACCGAAGGAACCACCAACCAAGTGACGATCCAGCAGAACCCAGCAGCCAACCCGAAGACCAAGAACATCGATACACACCTATGCATCACGATCAAGTGGAGCCTCGACTCCGATTGTCATCGGTCGGCTGACGGCCCGCCGGTGGCGGCCGTGGCCGCTGTCGCGGCGGACGGGCCGGGGGCCGGTGGTGTCTCGTGCTGAGCGTCCGCAGTGGTCACAGCGCCGGCTATCTGACCGGCGCCGTGGCAGCCGGGCGGGAGAACTACTACACCGGCGCGGTCACGGCCGGTGAGCCGCCGGGCCGCTGGTCGGGCCGAGGCGCGGAGGCGCTTGGCCTGACCGGTGAGGTCGAGGGCCAGGACATGGCCGCGCTGTACGAGCGGTTCATCGACCCGCGCGCAGACGGGTTTGGTGACCCGGCGCGGTGGGACGAGGCCGAGACGCTCGGCCACACCGGCCGGGCGTACGCGACCGAGGAGCAGATCCTGGCGGCTGCACTGGCCAGGGAGCCCGGTGCGGATTCGGAGCGCCGCGAGCAGCTGCGCATCGAGGCGGGCAAGAAGGTCCGCAAGAACGTCGCCTTCTACGATGCGACGTTCTCTGTGCAGAAGTCGGTGACGGTGCTCCACACCGCCTTCGAGGCCCAGGAGGTGCAGGCCCTCGGTGCAGCCGAGGCGGCCCGCGGTGCACTGCAGCAGGCGGAACGCACCGGTGAACGCGCAGCGGTGCACCGCTACACCGAGGCGGTGCACCGGGCCGAGACCGAGGCTGCGTCGTGGGGCCGGTACCGCCAAGCGGTCGAGGATGCGATCTGGGCCGGGAACCAGGCCGCACTCGGTTATCTGTCCGACAAGGCCGGATACACCCGGATCGGGCATCACGGCGGCGCTGCCGGTCGGTGGGCCGATGCGCACGATTGGACGATCGCGTCGTTCTTCCAGCACGACTCCCGCGACCACGACCCGCAGCTGCACATCCACAACGCGATCCTCAATCGGGTCGAAGGGCCCGACGGGGACTGGCTGACCGTCGACGGGGAGGCGCTGCACCGCTATCAGCCGGCCGCGGGCGCGGTCGGTGAGCGGGTGATGGAACAGCACCTGACGAAGGCGCTCGGGGTCCGGTTCACGATGCGCCCCGACGGCAAGGCCCGGGAGGTCGTCGGGATCGACCAGCCCGTGATGGATCTGTTCTCGTCGCGTCGCAAGGCGATCACGAAGAAGACCCACCGTCTGGTTGTGGAGTTCGAGCAGCAGTTCGGGCGGCAGCCGAACAGCCTGGAACTTGTCCGGCTGCAGCAGACAGCGACGCTGGCGACCCGCAATGCGAAGTCGCATGACGGGGAGACCGTCGCCGAGCGGCTGGAGCGGTGGGATGCGCAGTTGCGGGCCGAGGTCCGCGGGGGACTCGGCAAGGTCGCAGGCGATGTGCTGGCCACGACCGGTCAACAGCAGACCGCGGCGCCGGTCAACGAGCAAAGCGTTCTCGAGCAGGCGCTGGCCGAGGTGCAGAGCAAGCAGGCCGAGTGGGAGGCCGCCGACCTGACTCGCGAGATCAACAGCGCGCTGCCTGACGATCTGGGCGACCTGACGCCGGAGCAGATCGTGGAACTCCTCGACGGGTTGACCGCGCGGGGTCTTGAGCAGGCAACGGTCCTGGCCGCCCAGCGACCGGGCGAAGTCGAGCTGCCGACCGAGCTGAGGCTGGCCGACGGGTCCTCGTCGTACCGGGCGCCCGGCGGGACCCGGTACGCGACACCGGATCACTTGAACGCCGAACGGCAGCTGGCCCGGGCCGGGTACGCCCGGGGTGCCGTGCTGATGCAGCCGCACCTGGCGGAGTCGTTCTGCCAGGAGCTGACCAAGGCCGGGCTCAGGCTCGGTGCCGACCAGGACACTGCGGTGCGGGCCATTCTCACCTCCGGCGCGAAGGTCGAGACCCTGATCGGTCCGGCCGGGACCGGCAAGTCCCGGGTCGTCGGCGCCCTCGCGAAAGCGTGGGAGGACCCCGAGCTGTGGGGCGGTGTCCGCCGCCGCATGGTCGGCCTGGCCGCGTCGCAGGTCGCGACCGAGGTGCTGGCCGCCGACGGGGTCACTGCCCGCAACATCACCCGGTGGCTGATGACTCAGCAGCACATCGCCGACGGGTCCGCGACTCGCGAGGAGCTCGCCTGGCAGCTGCGTAACGGCGACCTGGTCGTCGTGGACGAGTCCGCGATGGCCTCCACCGGTGACCTGGCTGCGATCAACCGGGTGTGCGACGCCGCCGGGGCGAAGTTGCTGCTGGTCGGCGACCACCGCCAGCTCGCCGCGGTCGGCGCGGCCGGAGGGATGGAACTGGTTGCCTCCGGCGCCCACACCCACGAGCTGACCGAGACCCGCCGCTTCCAGCAGGACTGGGAAGGTCCGGCGTCACTGCGGCTACGCGCCGGCGATGAGTCGGCACTGGCCGAGTACCACAAGCAGGGCCGCATCCTCGACGGCGGCACCAT
>NZ_DASRXP010000232.1:0-7299 GCF_035687465.1 Kribbella sp. | reverse complement strand
CTCGGCCTCCAGACCCGCCAGCCGCGCCTTCACCCGGTTGATCGCCTCAAGCCGATCCAACCACCCACTGTCGCTCAACTGCGACGTGTCCTGGGACACCAGCGCCTCATACAACAGGCACCCGCCATCGGGGTCGTCCGGGAAGTCCAACCGCAACAAACTCCCCCGCGACGCCGGCTGCGACCCCGGTGCCGGCGGCGAGTCCGCGACCGGCTGGGACTGCCCGGCCAGTGGCGGGACCGGGCACCGCGGCCCGCCTACCGGCGACTGCCCACCTGCCGGCGGGACTGGGCGCAGGGGCCCGTCTGCCGGCTGGTCGTTGGGGAGTCTGCTCATGAATCGAGTGTATGTTCGAATACAGTCCGTGACAAATCGGACGCTCTCAGGTGACCGAAGGGGTGCTGTAGAGCTTGGCGATGATGGATTCGATGGTCGGTTCGAGGACCGAGAGATCGACCAGCGGGTAGGTGGCGGCTATCTGGGCTACCAGCGGGGCGGCTGAGGTGGTGGTGGGGAAAGACAGCCATTGGCGGGGGCCGTCGGTTTTGGTGACGGTGGCGCCTTCGATGGTGATGGGTGGGAGGGAGGACGCCAGGTCCACGACCAGGGTGCGGGGCGCTGACTGGCTGGAGCGGAGGCCTGCCAGGGTGCCGTCGTAGACCTGGTGGCCGTGGTCGATCACCATCACCCTCGAGCACAGTGCCTCGATGTCGTCGAGGTCGTGGGTGGTGAGGATGATCGTGGTCTGCCGGTCGCGGTTGACCTGGGCGAGGAACTCGCGGAGCCGGGCCTTGCTGATGATGTCGAGGCCGATGGTGGGTTCGTCCAGGTAGACGATCTCCGGGTCGTGCAGCAGCGCCGCCGCGATGTCGCCGCGCATCCGCTGGCCCAGGGACAGTTGCCGCACCGGTACGTCGAGCAGTTCGCCGAGGTCCAGCAGTTCCACGAAGGTGGCCAGGTTCTCGGCATGACGGGCCCGCGGTACGGCGTACATCTTCTGCAGGACCGCGAACGACTCCTTCAGCGGCAGGTCCCACCACAGGGTGGTCCGCTGACCGAAGACCACGCCGATGCGCTTGGCGAGCTTCAGGCGGTGCCGCGACGGGTCCACCCCGGCGACCCGGATCGAGCCGCCCGACGGGACCAGGATCCCGGTCAGCATCTTGATCGTGGTGGACTTCCCCGCGCCGTTCGGGCCGATGTAGCCCATCACCTCGCCGCGTTCGACGGTGAAGGACAGGTCGTCGACGGCGCGGACCTCACGCCGGGTACGCCGGAACCCGGTCCGGCTGGACACGGTGAAGGCGCGGGACACGTTCTCCAGTTCGATGACTGCCACTGCTCAGCTCCCTGTACTGCGGTAACGACGGAGACCGCCACGCCAGGCCAGTGACGCCACCGCGATCATCGCGACGGCGACCACCGGAGCCAGCAGACCGATCCAGGACGGCAGGCCCAACGGGGCCGGTTTTCCCAGCACGTAGAGCACCGGGTAGTAGTTCACGAAGGCGAGCGGCACCACGAACGTAACCGCCCGCACGATGTCCTTGCCGAAGATGGACAGCGGGTACTGCGTCAGGAACTGCCCGCCGTAGGTGAAGGAGTTCGTCAGCTCCGCCGAGTCGATCGAGATGAACTGGAAAGCGGCTCCGAGCACGAAGATCGTCCCGAAGATGGTCGCCCCGGAGATCAGCGAGACCACCAGCAGGATGCCCTTGGCAACAGTCCAGTCGATCTCGACGGCCCGGAGCGCGATCACCAGCACCAGCAGGGCCTGCACCGGGCGGCCCAGCCGGCGGAGCGCGAAGTTGTCCGCGATCGCCTGCAGGAAGGCCGGTACCGGGCGGATCAGCCAGACGTCGAACTCACCGGTCCGGATCCGCTGCCCGAGTCGCTCGACCGAACCGGTGATCAGATCCGCCACCCCGAGCGCCATCGAGGCGGTGGCATAGAGCAGAGCCATCTCCCCCAGGGTGAAGCCGCCGAAGGACGAGATGTGGCTGAAGATCAGCAGCACGGCGACGAAGTCGGTCCCGGTGATCAGCGCCGAGGCCACCAGCATCATCACGAAGGAGGCCGGGTACGCAAGCGACGACCGGATCCACATCGTCACCAGCATCCAGTACTGGCCTGGCCAGCCGGTTGCCCTGCGCAACAACGAGACGTCATCCACCGTGGATCACCACCCTCCGGGTCGCCAGTACGGTCGCCAGCCGGCCGGCCAGGACGAGGACGACGAGCCAGCCGAGCTGGAACACCAGCGCGGACCCGATGCCGCCGGGGTTGCGCCCGAGCCAGACGTCGATCGGCACCTGCAGGGTGGCCGCCCACGGAGTCGCCCGGGCGACCTCGCCGATCCACCCCGGGAACACCACCAGCGGCAGGATCGTGCCGGAGAAGAACAGCGACAGCACCAGCGCGAGTTGCTCCAGGCCGCGCGAGTCATTGATCCAGAAGCCCGACAACGCCACCAGATAACGGATCCCGAAGCTCACCAGTACGCCGAACGTCAGCGCGACGACGACCGCCAGCCACTGCAGCACGGACGACGGGAAGTTCAGGTCGAACACCAGCGCCCCGACCAGCAGCGGCAACCCACCGCGTGCGATCAACTGGAAAGCGGCCCGCCCGGCGTCGACCGACATCCACCAGATCATCAGGTGGGTAGGCCGATAGAGATCGACCGCGATCTCGCCGCTCCGGACCCGTTCACCCAGCTCGACCGTGGTACTGGCGCCGAAGATCCCGATCGGCATCAACAGTCCCTGTTGCAGCCAGACGAAGGTGAGCGCGTCCGACACGTCGTACCCGCCGAGACCGGGGCGCTGTTCCCACAGCGTCAGGTAGACACCGCAGAAGATGAAGCCGAAAACCGTGTTGGTGAATGCGCCGGACAGGGTGGCGATCCGGTACGTCGCGAACCGGCGGAACGAGCGCACCGCGACCGCCCAGTACACGTCCACTGCTACCTCCTTCGCACCTCAAAGAGTGGTGTCCGAGAGGGCCATGCGGCTGATGTGGGCACGCAGAACCGCCCCGGATCCGTCAGGACCCGGGGCTTCGGACACCACTGTGGCGGCATGCGGAAACATGCCTTTGTCAAGGGAAGGAGAGCGACGGTACGCCGGATCGCGGCCGACCGTCAACTCCAATAACTCAGCTGATCTCGGCCTCCAGCACGCGAGCGAGCAACGTGGCGAACTGGGTCGGGTGGCTCGCATACCCCGAGTGGCCGCCGGGGAAGCCGACCACGGGCCAGCCCAGCTCGTCCGCGATCACCTCGATGGGCCGACCGGGCAGATGCGCCGCGGAATCCACCCCGGCAGCCGGCACGATCTTGTCCGCGACTGTCTTCAGGGCGTCCAGATGCGGCCGCCAGCGGGTGAACGGCAACATCTTGTACTCGAAGAAGGTCGGCGCGTTGGCCTGCATCCGCTCCATCGCCTCGCGGAACTCCGGCCGCAGATCCTCCGGCGCCGGCGGCTCGTCGTCGTCCAGCCCGGTGCCACCGGCGAACAGCAGCATGGCCGCGTCCACCCCGTCGCCCTGGAACGTGTCGTAGACGTCGAGGAAGAACGCCCGCGCGGTCAGCGCATCCGGAAGCAGTTCGATCGACGGCGGCTCGTGCGCCACCAGCATCCGCACCCGATCGGAGTGGCGAGCGATCAGGTCGAGCCCGGTGATGGCTCCGGAGCCGCTGCCGAACACGTACGCCGGTTCGTCCCCGGCCACCTCGTCGATCAGAGCCAGCGCGTCCTCGGCCGAACGATCCACCTGCTCGTCGGTGGGCGTCCCGTCGTACGGGCTTCTCGAGTTGCCGCGCGGGTCGTAGGCGACCACGGTGTAGTCGGCAGCGAGCTGCCCGACGATCGCGTCGAACACGCCGCCGTCCATGAAACCGCCTGCGATCAGCAGCAGCACCGGCCCTGACCCGGTCACCTCGTAGTGCAGCGTCGCACCCGGCACAGCCAGCTTGTTCACGGTCTTCGCAGTCATAGGTCACCCCTCCATTTCTCGGTGACCCAAGCTTCCGACCGCCCACTGGCACGCCACGCACACGGCGCTGGCACGGCCTGACGACTCCGGGATTCAGCCTGCTTCGGCGATGTCGGGGACGGGGAGGCCGTCGGTTTCGTCGAGGGCGGACCAGGGGTCGCGGGGTGGGGCCACACGTCGGCCCTGGGGGCAGATGCGGGCGAAGTCGCACCAGCCGCAGAGTGGGGAGGGCTCGGGCGGGAAGACCTCGTCGGCCTGGGCCGGGGTGAGGCCCTCGTGCCAGCGGGCTTCGGCGGCGGCCGCGTCGTCGGCGATGGACTCGGCCCGGCGCTGGTGGCGGGCGAGGGACTCGTCGTCGTGGTCCGCGGCCGCGATCGTGTTGGTGGGGAGGTGGTGGAGCTCGACCCGGGTGCACGCGCGACGCAGTACCCGGCGGGCGCCGAGGACGTAGAGCGCCATCGCGAGCGAGGACCGGGCATCCGTGCTGGTCAGCGGCCGGCGGCCGGTCTTGTAGTCGACGATCGCGAGCTCGGTACCGCCGCTGCCGTCGCGGGCCGGGCGCTCGTCGATCCGGTCCACCCGGCCGCGCAGGCTCGCGCGCTCGGTGGTGAACGCGACCGTGCGCTCTACCCCGCGTGGCTCGAAGTACGGGTCGATGTTGTGCAGGTACGTCGAGACCATGTCGACCGAGCGTTCCCGCCAGGTGGCGGACTGAGCCTCGTCGCGGAAGCCCTCGTGCCGCCAGCCGGCCCGGAGCTTGTTGACTGCCTCGACCGTCGTACGCCGCGACGCGGGCCAGCGCCAGAACTCGGCCAGGGTCTCGTGGATCACGGCGCCGACGGTGTTGTGGGCCCAGGGTGGTCCCTTCGGCGGGCGCGGGGTCTCCAGATAGGTGTAGCGGTACTTCCGCTTGCAGTCCGCGAAGTTCAGCAACTTCGTCGGCGTCGCGACGAACAACTTGGCGGGCATCCCCGGGAGCATGTCCGTCATCAGCCCGCCTTGATGAAGTCGGTGACGGCGTCCGCGACGAGCTGGACGGCGATCGCGCTCAGCAGCAGACCGGCGATCCGGGTGACGAGGAGGACGCCGTTCTCCCCCAGCAGCCGCATGATCACGCCGGAGAAGCGCAGCGTCAGCCACATCACGATGTGGATCAGCACGATGCCGACCGAGATCGCGACCACATCCGGGAGTGAGCCGTCCGCCCGCTGCACGAACACCATGGTGGCGACGATCGCGCCCGGGCCCGCGAGCAGCGGCGTACCGAGGGGGACGAAGGCGATGTTCACATTCTTTGTCTGGACCGGGTCCTCGGCGGTGTCGGTCAGCAACTGCAACGCGATCAGCAGGAGCAGCAGACCGCCGGCGCATTGCAGCGCCGGCAGGGTGATGCCCAGGTGGCTCAGGATCTGCTGCCCGAAAGCCGCGAACACCACGATCACGCCGAAGGCGACCAGCACCGCCTGCCAGGCCGCCTTCTTCCGTACTGCGCGCGACTGGCCGGCCGTCAGCGAGATGAACACCGGCACCGTGCCGGGCGGGTCCATGATCACGAAGAGGGTGACGAAGACCGAGCTGAGCAAAGACAGGTTGATGACATCGTTCACGGCAGGTAGGCCTCGGGGCTGTTCGCCGAGCTGGCGGCCGCGTTCGCCTTCGCCACGTCGAGGAGCCGCGCGAACTGCTCGGGCTCGGTGCTGTTCACGCCCAGGTCGTGGTTGACCTTGCCGATCCCGTGGTGGTCGCTCGATCCGGTGTAGATGATGCCGAGCTCGATGGCGATCGCGCGCAACGCAGTACGGGAGCCCGGTGAGTGGTCCTGGTGGTCCACCTCGATCCCGGCCAGGCCGTGGTCGGCGACCAACTGCGCGATCGTGTCGGCGTTCATCACCTTGTAGCTGGATCTTCCCCATGGGTGAGCGATCACCGGTACGCCGCCGGCCGCGCGAACGAGATCGATGGCCCGCCCGGGCTCGATCGCGTAATGGGACACATGCCCGGGCCGCCCATCGGCAAGGAACCGGTCGAACGCCTCGCCGCGGTCCGCCACGGTGCCGTTGGCAACCAGCGCGTCGGCGACATGGGGGCGCCCGACCGACGGGGTCCCAGTCGCCTGCGCCAGCACCTCGTCGACAGTCAGGGCCACGCCCATCCCGTTCAGCCGGGCCACGATGGACGGGATCCGGTCCGTGCGACCGTCGCGGACGTGCGCGAGCTCGTCGGCCAGCGGCTGGTACGACGGGTCCGGCAGGTAGGCGAGCAGGTGGACGCTGATCCCGTTGAGCTTGCAGGAGATCTCGATCCCGGGCACGAACCCGATTCCGAGCTCCTCCGCCGTCCGCCGACCATCGCCCCAGCCGTTGGCCGTGTCGTGATCGGTGAGCGCGATCACGTCCAGGCCGGCCCGCTTCGCGTTCGCGATCAGGACGGGGACCGGGTCGGTGCCGTCCGAGCGGTTCGAATGGGTGTGCAGGTCGATGAGCACGAGCGATCGGGATCCCTTCTCTGGACAGCTGTCAGCGCTGATGCTATCCGGGCCGACTCCCAGAACCGGCTTCGTCGTCCACAGGGCACCCCTGCGCGCCGCGCGACGGGGACTTCCGGCCGGGCCGGGTCTATCGTTTCTGCCCATGGAACCGGACCGCGTCGACTGTGTCGGTGCGCTCGTGTACGACGAGCAGCACCGGCTGCTGGTGGTTCGACGGGCGAACGAGCCCGGGCGGGGACTCTGGTCGCTGCCGGGCGGACGGGTCGAACCGGGCGAGGACGACCCGACCGCGGTGATCCGGGAGGTCGCCGAGGAGACCGGACTGCGGGTCGAGGTCGGGAAACTGGTCGGCGAGGTGGAGCGCGACGCCCCGAACGGCAAGCTCTACGTGATCCGCGACTACCAAGCAGAGGCAGTCGGCGGTGCGCTGGTCGCCGGTGACGACGCGTCAGACACCCGCTTCGTCAACCGCGACGAGTTCGACGCCCTACCGACAGCAACCCTGCTCGCGTCCACCCTCGCCCAGTGGAACGCCCTCCCCGGCTGAGCACTCGGGGAAAAACGGAATGCCTGGGGTGCTGGATCGCGCAAGACTGGGCGGATGGAAGAAGCCGAGCTGGTGCGAGCGATCGAGGAGAACGCGGCCGAACTGCTGATGGCGATGGGCGCGGCCGGGGGTGGTCAGCAACGCGACCAGGCTGCGGTGAGGTGGACGATCGGCGGGTCGCCTATCGACTATCACAATGCAGTGGTGGCGGCGGACCTCGGCGGTACGGACGTCGATGCGGTGATCGCGGAATCCCTGAAGCTGATGA
>NZ_DASRXP010000231.1:0-12822 GCF_035687465.1 Kribbella sp. | reverse complement strand
GGCGAAGGCGCCGACGTCACACTCGGACCGGGTGGTGGACGTGTCGGAGCACCCCCGGGTCGAGGACCTGATGCTGGCCGCCGACGTGCTGATCTCGGACTACTCATCGATCAGCTTCGACTACGCCAACCTGGACCGGCCGATCGTGCTCCTGGTCGATGACAAGGGTTTCTACGACGACACCCGCGGCACCTACTTCGACATCACGGAGTTCCCGCCGGGACTGGTCGCGCGGTCGCCGGAGGAACTGCTGTCCGCGTTCCAGACCGGGCGGTTCGCGGCGGCCGAGGCGGCGAAGCACCGGCAACTGTTCCGGGAGAAGTTCTGCGAGTTCGACGACGGGCTCGCGGCCGAGCGGGTGGTCCGCCGCCTCTTCCTCGGCGAAACGGACCTGCCACCGGTGGTTCCCTTGACAGACCGGCGGCCGGCACCCTCGCCACACCTGATCTGATTTAATGGTCCACATGTCGACAAGCCTGGTGATCGTGAGCGCGCTGCGCGAGCTGTCCGGCCTGCGACGACGACGCACTGTCTGAACACCTCAGCCCTGTTCCAGTGCCTCGTTCCGAAGGACCACTCTCATGCCTTCTGTTCCCTCCGTGCTCGCCGCACGGCTGACCGCTGCCGCCGCGACCGCCTTCGGGGTGTCCGACGATCCTGAGTTGCGGGCGGCAACCAAGCCCGAGTTCGGGCACTACCAGACCAACCTGGCGCTGAGACTCGCCAACACCCTGGGCCGGCCGCCGCGGGAGGTCGCCGCTGAGCTGGTCGCCGAGCTCCAGCTGGACGATCTATGCGAGCCGCCGGTCATCGCCGGTCCTGGCTTCATCAACCTGACGCTGCTGCCGGCCACCCTTGCGGACGGCGTCAACAACCTGCCCGGCGCTGTGCCTTCGCGGGGCCAGACCGTCGTCATCGACTATTCGCAGCCGAACGTCGCCAAGCAGATGCACGTCGGTCATCTGCGGTCGACCGTGATCGGCGATGCTCTCAGCAACGTACTGCGCTACGTCGGCTATGACGTGATCCCACAGAACCATGTGGGCGACTGGGGTACCCAGTTCGGCATGATGGTCGAGCAACTCCTGGACGAGGAGACAACTGCGGAATCCCTTGACCTGGACGAGATGCAGCTCCTCTACCAGCGGGCCCGGATCCATTTCGACGGCGATGCGGACTTCGCGGATCGGTCCCGGGCTCGGGTCGTTCTTCTGCAGTCCGGTGACCCGCTGACGACGAGTATCTGGCGGCAGCTGGTCGACTTCTCGCTGACGGAGTTCGACCGGGTCTACGCGCTGCTCGGTTCACCACTGACCCGGGCGGATGTGGTCGGCGAGAGTGCCTACAACGACGCTCTGCAAGGGGTTGCGGACGATCTCGGGTCGGCTGGACTGTTGACCGAATCCGGTGGGGCGCGGTGCGTGTTCCTGCCGGGATTCGTCGGCCGGGACGGGTCGCCGTTGCCGGTGATCGTGCAGAAATCCGACGGCGGATTCGGCTACAGCGCGACCGATCTGGCGGCGGTGCGGCACAGAGTCGATGACCTGCACGCGACCCGGATCATCTATGTCGTCGACCATCGGCAGTCGTTGCACTTCCAGCAGATCTTCGCCGTCGCCAAGGCGGTCGGGTGGTTGCCCGCGACAACTACTGCGGAGCATGTCGACTTCGGCACGGTCCTCGGGCCGGACGGAAAGCCCTTCAAGACCAGGGATGGCGGCACGGTCTACCTGGTCTCACTGCTGGATGCGGCCGTCGCGAAGGCTGAAGCGATCCTCGAAGGACGGGACGGACTGGATCACGCTGCGATCGCCCGGGCCGTTGGGATCGGCGCGGTGAAGTACGCGGATCTGTCGAACGACCGGTCCCACGATTACCGGTTCGACCTGGACCGGATGGTCGCTACCGTCGGAAACACCGGGCCCTACTTGCAGTATGCGCACGCTCGGCTGGCGCGGATCCTCAGTAAGGCAGCTGAGAGACCGGGCCTGGTGACCGTGCTGCCGGAACCAGCCGAGCAGCGGCTCGCGCTGTTGCTCAGCGGTTTCCACGACGTCGTAGTACAGGTTGGTGAGACGTTGCAGCCGCATCGGCTCTGTACGTATCTGTACGAGTTGGCGTCGGCGCTGTCGGCCTTCTACGAGACGTGTCCGGTACTGTCCAGCACGGGTGAGGTGCGGACCAGCCGGATCGCCCTGTGCGCGGCGACCAGGAATGTGTTGCAGGATGGCCTTGGCCTGCTCGGCATCGCAGCGCCCGACGCCATGTGACTCACGGAGGTAGCGAATGTTGCCCTGGTCCGCCGATCTCGCCGGTCGCCTCGACGAGTCCGTGATCGACAGCGCTCTGCTGCGCGGCAACCCGCTCGGGGATCCGTACCAGCGACCGGTGCTCGTCTACCTGCCACCCGGGTACGACGAGTCGCAGCAGCGTTATCCCACCATCTACGTGGCGATGGGGTACCTCGGGCACCTCGGCATGTGGTCCAACCGGACGCCCTTCCGGCAGCCGTATCCCGAGCTGCTGGACGCGTTGTTCGCCAAGGGCGAGGTGCCGCCGGCGATCGTGGTGTTCGTGGATGCGTGGACCAGGCTCGGCGGGAGCCAGTACCTCGACTCCCCCGGCACCGGGCAGTACCACTCGTACCTGTGCGACGAGGTGGTGCCGTGGGTGGACGCGAAGTACCGGACCCTGTCGGATCGCGATCACCGGGCGATCACCGGGAAGTCCAGTGGCGGTTATACCGCGATGGTGACCCCGATGCTCCGGCCGGACGTGTTCGGCGCGCTGGCCACGCACGCCGGGGATGCGGCGTTCGACCTTTGTTACCGGCCCGGGTTCCCCTTGCTGGCCCGGCGACTGCGGGACCAGTACGACAGCTCGTACGAGAAGTTCTTCGCCAGTTTCGAGAGTCGCGCGGGGCAGAGCAGCCGGGAGGATCTGGAGTTCCTGGAGATGTACGGGTACTCCGCGGCGTACTCGGCTGAGCCAGATGGCACGGTGCTGCTGCCGTACGACGAGATCGGCGAGGTGATCCCTGAGGTTTGGGATCGCTGGCTGGCCATGGACCCGGTGCTGATGGCCGGGCAGAGCGGGTACGGCGAGGCGTTGCGCTCTCTGCGGGCCGTGTGGATCGACGCCGGCCTGCAGGACGAGTACTACCTGGATCTGGGGGCGACGGCGTTCCACCGGGCCGTGCGCGAGGTCGGAGTACCGGACGAGCGGGTGCATTTCGAGTTGTTCGAGGGCACGCACGGCGGCATCGAGTATCGCTATCCGCTGGCCGTCGGCTGGCTCTGCGAGCAACTCGCTGACTGAGGTGGGTCTGCCTGAAGAGGTAAATGGGGATGCTGTCCGGCATCACTCCGCTTACCGTTCTCACCATGGGGACGACTGAGGGATGGCCGGCCGGTATCGAAGCGCGGCCGATCGACAAGGGCGATGCCGAGGCGTGGGCGGGGTTGCTGGGGGCAGTGGAGAAGGTGGACCAGATCGGCGAGAACTACAGCGCCGACGACCTGCTCGAGGAGCTCGGGGACCCGCACCTGGTCGCGGCGACGGACACGCTCGGCCTGTGGGCGGGTGGGCGGATGGTCGCATACGGCAAGGTGACCGGGCCCGACGAGGTGGTCGACGTCGATCGGGTCTTCGCGGAGGGCTGTGTGGACCCGGCCTGGCGCGGGCGCGGCCTCGGCGGCAGCCTGATGACCTGGCTGGCCGACCGGGCGACTGCCTGGCACCACGAGCGGCATCCGGAGGCACCCGGTGAGATCGGTACGAGTGCGATCAGCACGAACTCGTCCGCGATCAGGCTGTTCGAGTCCCGCGACTTCGCGACCAGCCGGTACTTCTTCCAGATGGAGCGGTTCCTCGGCACAGAGCCCGTGCCGGCCTCGCCGGTCGCGGACGGCCTGCGGCTGGTGACCTACGACCTGTCGTACGACGAAGCGCTGCGGCTCACGCACAACGAGGCCTTCCGGGAGCACTGGGGCTCGTCGCCAAGGGATCCGGACAGCTGGAAGACGTGGTTCACCGGCTCGAGGGCCTTCCGGGGCACGCAGTCGTACCTGGTACTGGACGGCGACAAGATCGTGGCCTACGTGCTCGGCTACGAGTACGAAGCCGACACGGCCGTCACGGGCATCCGCGAGTTGTACGTCGGCCAGGTCGGAACTCGCTCCGACTACCGCGGCCGAGGCATCGCCCGGGCCGTGTTGGCCCGAGTCCTGACCGAGGCCGAGCAGTCCGGCTTCCAGCGGGTCTCACTCGGCGTCGACGCGGACAACCCGACCGGCGCCCTGGGCCTCTACGAGAAGCTCGGGTTCCAGACGACGCACAAGAACATCAACTACAGCCTCCCGATCAAGTGAAAACAGCCCTGGCCCACGCGATGACGTGGACCAGGGCTGTCTTGGATCAGACGTGCGAGTCGACGACCACGGCTTCTTCGGTAGCCGTTTCAGCAGTGGTTGCCTTGCGGCGGATCCACGGCCGGACACCGAGGATGATCACCGCCAGTGTGAGTGCCGCGTAGACCGCCGAGCCGATGAACGCGGCGTGGACTCCGTCGGTCAGTACTTCGCGGGCGTGCTCCACCGGGTTCGCGGAGTCGGCCGTGGAGTTGCGGCTCGCAGTACCGAAGATGGTGACCAGGATGCCGAGGCCGAGTGCGCCGCCGACCTGCTGCAGTACGTTCAGCAGACCTGAGGCTGCGCCCGCGTTCTCCGGCTGGACCCCTGCCAATGCACGGCCGGTCAGCGGGATGAAGATCATCCCGGCGCCGAGACCGAACAGCACCAGCGGACCGACGACACCGGTGAGGTAGCCGCTGTCGACCGTCAGCCGGGTCAGCCAGAGCATGCCGGCCGTCACCGAGATCGCCCCCGCGATCATCAGCCGGCCGCCGTCGATCCGGCCCAGCAGCCTGGGCACGATCCGCGACGAGGTGAACAGCAGACCGGTCAGCGGCAGGAACGCCAGCCCGGCGGCGAGCGGGCTCAGGTTGAGCACGCCCTGCAGGTACTGGGTCAGGAAGAAGAACATCCCGAACATCGTCCCGACCACCAGCAGCATGGTCAGGTACGCCGCCACCCGGTCCCGGTCGCGGAACAACCGCAGCGGCACGATCGGGTGGCTCACCCGGCGCTCGATCAGTACGAACACCGCCAGCAGCACCAGGCCACCGATGAACGAGGCGAGCACCTCGGCCGAGGTCCAGCCGGACTCGGCGACGCGGATGAAGCCATAGACCACAGCGGTGATGCCGAGCGTCGAGGTGAGTGCGCCGGCCACGTCGAACTTGCCCGTCTCGGGCAGAGTCTCGGCCAGCACCTGACGGGCCGCGAAGATCAGCCCGATGCCGATCGGCACGTTGATGAACAGGCCCCAGCGCCAGGAGAACCAGTCGGTGAGCATGCCACCGAGGACCAGACCGACGCTCGCGCCGCCCGAGGAGACGAGGGAGTAGAGGCCGAGTGCCTTCAGCCGCTCGGGACCTTCCCGGAAGGTGAGCATCAGCAGCGTGAGTGCGGCCGGGGCCGCGATGGCGCCGCCGATGCCCTGCAGGACGCGGGCGGCCAGTAGCAGTTCAGCGGTCGGGGCCAGGCCGCCGAGCAGGGAGGCGCCGGTGAAGACGCCGACACCGGTGATGAAGACCCGGCGACGACCGAGCAGGTCGCCGGCCCGGGCGCCGAGCAGCAGCAGGCCACCGAAGGCCAGTGCGTACGCGTTCTGGACCCAGGAAAGGTTCTCCGGGCTGAAATCGAGAGCGTGCTGGATCTTGGGCATCGCGATGTTCACCACGGTGCCGTCCAGGATCACCATCAGTTGGGTGATCAGGATGACTGCGAGGACTACCCCTGGCCGCCGCGCGGGCGAGCCTGTACCGGCGCCGGCCGGGCCTGCGGTTGTTGCCGCCATAGTGTGACTTGCTCCTTACCCCAGAGGGGCTAGAGTGGGTGACAGGAAAAGTGGAGCGCTCCTCCGCATACGATACGGAGGCCACCTCCGCTTTTTCAAGTGATTTTCAGGAATGCCTTTTTCGAGGTCCGGACAGACTCGGCTTCGGGGTCCTGACAGACGCGGCGAGGAGGGCCGGGATGAGTACGACGGAGTCGACCGGTCAGGCGACGACGGAGTCGCCGACCACGCAGTCGACGCAGCTGCCGAACACGCGGCCGGCGCGAGCGGACGCACGGCGCAACTACGACCTACTGGTCGCGGCTGCCCGCGAGGCTTTCGCGGAGCACGGCACTGACACCTCGCTGGAGGAGATCGCCCGGCGGGCGGGAGTCGGTATCGGCACGCTGTACCGGCGTTTCCCCAGCCGGACCGCCTTGCTCGAGGCCGTCTACGTGGACGAGATCCAGTCCGTCTGCGACCGGGCGTACGGGTTCGCCGACCAGCTCGACCCGTACGACGCGCTGGCAGCCTGGCTCCGCAGCTTCGTCGGCTACAACGTCTCCAAGAAGACCCTGGCCGGCGAGCTGACTGCCGCCCTCGGCAAGGAGTCCGAGTTCTTCAAGGTCTGCAAGCTGAACGTCCGCGAGGCCGGCGATCTGTTGCTGGCCAGGGCGAAGGAGGCCGGCGCGATCCGGCCCGAGCTGGAGCTGATGGACATCCTCCAGCTGGTCGGCGGCATCACGATGAGCCGTACCGTCGACCCCGTTCAGGCCGAACGGATGCTAGACATCGTCCTGGCGGGGCTCAAGCCGTAGATAGTCCGCGAGGGCGAGACGCCAGTCGCGCATGGTGATGCCGACGACCTCGAGACCGAACAGGTCGAGAGCGCTGTTCGCCGGCCGCGGAGCCACACTCGGACGACCTTGGGCGTACTCCTCCGAGCTGATCGGCCGCACCTTGCAGGAGCTGCCCTCGAGGATCGCGGACGCGAAATCCGCCCACGACACCACATCGCCGGAACCCGTCGCGTGGTACGTGCCAGAGGGCGCGTCGCTGTGCAGCAAGGCGATCAGAGCCGCCGCGAGATCGACCGTGTACGTCGGGCGGCCGTACTGGTCGTCGACCACAGTCAGCTCGTCGCGATCCTTGGCCAGCCGGAGCATGGTGCGAACGAAGTTCGGGCCATCCCCGAAAACCCAGCTCGTCCGGACGACGTAGTACGAGGGAGCAAGGCGGGCGGCGAGTTCTCCGGCCGCCTTGGTGATGCCGTAGACGCCCTGCGGGTGGACCTCGGAGCCGATCGGGAGCAGGCCGGAGGTGGATCCCTCGAAGACGTAGTCCGTGCTGACGTGGACCAGCGGGACGCCGAGGCGGCGCGCGTGCCAAGCCAGGTTTGCGACGCCCGAGGCGTTCACATCCCAAGCAGACAAGGTGCTTTCGGCCTCTTCGGCCCTGTCGACCGCGGTCCAGGCGGCGGCGTTGATGATCGCCGTGATCCCGGCCCAGTCGAAGGCGTCGAGCGCCGTACGGTCGGTGATGTCGAGCTCGGCCGACGTGACCAGCCGGGCGTCCGGCAGCTCGGCGGCGAGCGCCTTGCCCAGCTGGCCGCCCGCACCCGTGATGAGGGTGCTCATCACTCGTCCCAGTCGGGCTTGATCGGCGCGACCGCTTCCAGCATCGGGTGCCCGGCGTCCTTCGCGCTGTAGATCAGCTGCTCCTTGGGCAGCGGCCACGGCACGTTGAGCTCCGGATCGAACAGATTCACCAGCGTGTACTTCGCGTCCGGCGACCAATGCGCGTTTACCAGGTAGTTGTAGACCGTGTTCGGCTCGAGCGTGCAGAAGGAGTTGCCGCAGCCGCGCGGCACGTACAACCCCTGCTGCGGGGTGAGCTCGAACGTCTCCAGCCGGCCGAACCCCGGGCCCTCCCGCAGGTCGACGATCGCGGTGAACACCTTGCCGAAGGCGGGCGACACGTACTTGTCCCAGGGCTCCGCGTGGATCCCGCGGGTGACGCCGACCTCGGCGTTGAAGGAGACATTGTTCTGAACGATCTCCAGGTGCGGCAGGCCGAGCTTCTCCAGCTTCTCCTGCTGGAAGCTCTCCTTGAACCAGCCGCGGTCGTCGGTCAGTACCTCCAGCTCGACATGCAGCAGCCCCGGGATGGCGGTCTCGGTCAGGGTCGGTCGGGTCATCATCCTGCCTTGGGGAACTCGTAGACGGCGGCGTACCCGTTGCGGTACCGCTCCTGGGCGAACGGCTCGAGCGTAGCGGCGTGCGGCCGGGTGAAGTCCACGAAGATCCAGCGAACGCCCAGGTCCTGCAGCTTCTTCGCCTTCTCCGCATCGGGCTCCGCCACGAAGCCGTCGTTCAGCTTCAGGATCTCAGGCTTCCAGTAGTCGACGAAGACCGAGTCGCGGCCGTTCGGGCCGGCGTCGTTCGCCTCCACCGTGGGGGTCCAGGCCTCGACCAGCATCTGCCGCTCGGAGAACGCTCCGACGACGAACCGCCGGCTGTCACACTTCACCGGCTCGATCGGCGTGGTGCAGTGCCGGTTCGTCATCACCAGATCGTTGACGTCCGAGTGGTCCCGGATCCAGCGGGCCGCGTTGATCTGGTCCCGCCCGACCGCCAGGACGTGGTTCGGCCTGACCGGCGCCAGCGCCTTCACCGTGGGGGCCTCGATCTGGCCCTTCACCACGATGGTCACACCGCCGGCGAGGATGGCACACGTCATTGCTCCGGCGAAGGCCGCGCGCCTCGTCCACGGGCTGGACCAAGCGCCCAGCGCGCCGATCACGAGCAGGATCAGCAGCGAAAGGCCGATCATCTTGCTCACATGGATCAGGCCGCCGTGCTTGGCCTGGATCGCACCGAAGGCCCAGATCGGGACCAGGATGAAGAAGGGCCCGAGAACGGTCCCGAGCGCGATCGCCTTCCAGCCCCGCTTGCCGAGTTCATCGACCATCACGACCAGGCCGATGGCCGAGCCGAGTGCGAGCAAGGGTCCGCCGGTGCGGGCGAAGTACCACTGACTCAGTCCCGGGTGGGTGAACACAGCGACGGCGCCCGCAGCCGCGAGACCGCCACCGAGCAGCACCCAGGTGATCGGATCGCGCCGGCCCTCGACCGTCCGGAGGCGCCACAGCAGGCCGGTCCCACGAGCCAGGATCCCGAGGACCGCGAGCAGAGAGGACAGCACCATCGTCGTCGTGGTGATGGTGCCGAGGCGGGTGAGGGAGGGCGTCTGCAACGCCGCGTCGTGGAACTGCACATGCAGGCCGGAGGACGAGCCTCTGAAGACCGCGACGTACGCGACCAGCAGCATGCCGACGCACAGCACGCCATCCACCAGCAAGGAGCGCAGGCGGGACCGGTCGAACAGGATCATCGCCACGAAGGCGAGCGCCAGGCCGGCCACGATGAGAGGCATTGTCGAGCCCTTGGTGCCGGCAGCGGCGAGGCCCAGCAAGGGCAAGACGAGCAGCCCGACCTTGCCCATCTGCTGGCGCGAGTGGAAGAAGAGCAACACCACGATCGCGATCAGCAGCGGGACCGACGGCGCCAGGCTCGGTGACAGCGGCGCCATCGGGTACCCCGGGGAGTTCATCCCGATCAGGTTCATCTCGGACCCGGCCATGGTCAGCAGCGCGGCGACCGGGCCGGTCCAGGCGCGACCGGACAGCCGGACGGCGGCGATCGCGACCACCAGCACGATGGTGAGCGGCATCAAGGACGGCAGGAAGCGGAAGATGATCTCGTCCAGCCCGGCGCCCGAGGTCGTACCGATCTGGGCGACGTGAGCGTGGCTGAACCAGTGGTAGGCCATCTCGGTGTTCTCGACCCAGGGGAAGCTGACCGGGCCCCGATGCTGGAGCTCCGCGGCCATCGCCAGGTGCAGGTACGCGTCGACGTGCGGCGACCGGAACCCGCTGGCCCAGGTCAGCGGCACCGTCTTGTAGTACCCCAGCAGGTCCTGCAGCCCGAACAGCGCGATCAGGCTGACGATCGGCATCCACCAGACCGGCAGCGGGCTGGTCCGCACCCGGCGGATCCGGTTGCGGATCCGCGGTACGGCCAGCATGGTGACCACGAGGACGATCGCGAACGCCCAATCGAGCCAAGGCTGCTGGGTCCAGCCGGCCACGATCTGGATCCCGATCGCCAGCATGAAGCCGATGGCGAGGCCCATCATCACGTCCTCGATCCACCAGCCCTTGACCGGCCGGAGGGACCGCCAGATCAGTACGCCGGGGAGCAATTGGGTGGCCACCATCGCCAACAGTGCCGTGATCGCACTGCTCACCCGGAGATCGGCCCGCACCGCCGTGGCCAGGAAGAACGCCGTCGCGATCAGGAGAACCAGCACGCCGGACCAGGTGGAGAACCACCGGCCGAGCCCACGAGCGGTCTGCGGCGGAGCCGTCGCCACCGGTGGTGACAACTCAGCGGTCTGGGACATCATGCTCCTAACAAACGTGGCAGACTCTGGGGGGAACGGGCCAGGCGGGCGGTGACCGGGCAGCAGCATAGCCCTACCACCCGGGCAGCCTGACGGGTTGTCGGGCGCCTGGAAGCCGGAGCGCTGGTACTATGACCGGCTGATACACGACCAGCGACGCTTCGCAGGGGAGCAGTCTTTGTCCGACGCCGGTGAGTCGGAGTACTTGCCTCCTGCCGACCCAATCCTGATAGGTGCAGAACGTGTACAACGGTAAAACCTTGTCCGTGGTCCTTCCGACCTACAACGAGAAGGACAGTATCGCCGACATCATCCGGCGCTTCGACAAGCTCGGAGTGGTCGACGACATCCTGGTGATCAACAACAACGCCGCGGCAGGGACCTCCGAGGAGGTCGCCAGTACCAGTGCACGGGAGATCGTCGAGACCAGGCAGGGTTACGGCGCGGCGATCCAGCGCGGCCTGCGCGAGGTCGACACCGACCTGATCTGCGTCTGCGAACCGGACGGCACGTTCAACCCCGAGGATCTGACCAAGCTGCTGACCTTCACCGCCGAGTGCGATGTCGTGGTCGGTTCGCGGACGGTCTCCAACTTCATCTGGGACGGCGCCAACATGGGCTGGTTCCTGCAGTTGGGCAACTGGGCCGTGGCCAAGTTCCTCGAGGTGCTGTTCAACACCGCCTCGCTGAGCGACGTCGGCTGCACCTTCCGGGTGATCTCACGCGACCACGTGAAGACCATCCTGGACCGCTCGACACTGCCCGGTTCGGCGTACGGCCTGGAGATGCTGCTGATCTCGATCGTGGCCCGCGCCAAGATGGTGCAGATCCCGGTCAACTACCACCCGCGGGTCGGTCAGTCCTCCGTCACCGGCGACTTCGGCAAGACCGTGTCACTCGGCCTGGAGATGATCCGCCTGGTGATCAAGACCCGCCTGAAGACCATCGGCCGCCGTCCCCGCCGCCCTGCCACCACCAGCGCCGCGGCCTGACCTCCGCCGACGCGGCTCAGCGGGAGACCGGGCGGCGGGTGTCCAGTTGGGCTTGGTCGGCTGCTGTTCGGCCGGCCGCCCAGCCCGCGCCGTTGGAGACTCTGGTGCGGCGGGTGACGGTCGCTGGGAACAGCTTCACGAACAGGGCATCGACCTGCTCCTCCCGCTTACTCAGCACCGGGAGGAGCCGACCTGCGTCCGCCTCCGGTACAGCCGCCTGAGTCGCCTCCGTGGTCGCCTGCAAGCGCTCGCCGATTCGTTGGGCGTAAGCCATCAGGAACGACTGCCGGAACGAGCGCGTGCGGGATTCGCCCCGCCTCCCGAAGTGCTTGCCAGCAGCAAGCATCGCGCGATTCGCCTGGACCAGCAGCGAAGTACTGAGTAGCTCGGTCAGTTGCAAGTCGAGCTCGGCGCCGACGATCGTGACGACGGCCAGTTGGTCCATTGAGACTGTGCGACAGCGGTTCGCCGAGGCTACGGCGCCGACGAGTTGCGCTTTCGCTGATACATAAGGGGTTTCCACCCAGATCCGCCGCGCGCCGGAGTCGTCGGGCAGGTCGAGCTCGGGATCCGCGTCCACCAGGGCTTGGTCGAGCGAGAACTTCGCCATCAGCTCCTGCGCTTTGCCGGACAGGGCTTCCGCCTCATCGGGGAAGTCTGTCCCTTCCGCCTTCGCCAGCAGAGCCCGGATCCGCGCAAGCATCTTCTGGGTTGCTGCCGTGTCGTGGTGCCCCGCGGAGGAACCGGCCGGGCGCGGCGCAGTACCGGGGAGAGGGAACAGGCGAGCCAGGCCGGGCAACGTCTGGAGAAATCCACCCAGCGCGAGGGCATTGTGGAGTGCCAGGTAGCGGCCGATGCGTTGGGTTTTCGCCCAGCTGGTCAGGTCGAGTTCGGCGAAGGGCCTGGCGAGGTCGAGCTCCGCCAGCTGATCCTGCCAGCGTGGGTCGATGGTCGAGTCCTGGTAGGACCGATGCTCGGAGGCGATCACGGCGAGCAGGAGTGGTTCGACGCTGGACTCCAGTTGGCGGCGACCGTGCTGCACGACGTCGGTGGGCGCCCAGCCGCGCTCCCAGGTCGCGCGGATCAGGCCGGTCAGGAAGGCCGTCAGGCAGCGATCGACCTGCGCCTGGTCGTGTTCGTCGTACCCGCCGAGCCGCGCGAGGTAACTGTCCGCGCCGGCGTCGGACGCCACCGCGGCCGCAGCCATGGGTAGCAGTCGCAGGATCTCCTGATCGTTCACGCCGTGAAGTCTCGCACTCCGAGCCAACCCGCCGCTGACGCCGAACGCCGTCCTGTGGACAAACGGCTCCTTGGTTCGTGGGGTGGTGGGGTCAGGCGGTGCGGTTCTGTTCCTATTCATGCTTCTCGTCCTCCTGATTCTCGTGGCGGTTCTCGTGGTCCGGGTGGTTGTTGTGGTTGGTGATGGGGTGGGTGCCGGTGTGGTCGACGCGGAATTTGTAGCCGTGGG
>NZ_DASRXP010000230.1:0-43834 GCF_035687465.1 Kribbella sp. | reverse complement strand
TCTAGCCGTACGGCGGTGGCGTTGATCGTCCGCCAAGGGCCGAGCAGATGCAGCAGCAGATCGATCTGGTGGATGCCGTGACCGAGAGTCGGCCCACCGCCCTCGCCGACCCACGTGCCACGCCACTCCGGATCGAAGTAGCTGCGCGGCCGGAACCACAAGGTCTCGCAGACGGCGACCTGCGGAGTACCGAGAGCCCCGCGCTGCAGAAGGTCGGCTGCCCGCACTGCTCCGGACCCGTGCCGTTGCTGGAAGACCACGTAGACCGAGCCTTCGCTGGATTGCTCAGCCTCCGCGACCGCGTCCAGCTCGGCGAGACTCAGCACCGGCGGCTTCTCCAGCAGGACCGACTTGCCGGCGGCCAGGATCGCGATCGCGATCTCGGCGTGGCTCCCGGGTGGCGTTGCCACCGAGACCAGGTCGGGTTCCTCCGCGGACAGCAGTTCGGCCAGGTCGGCGTACGGGGTCGAAGCGTACTTCTCGGCCAGTGCCTGGGCCTTCGCCTCGACGATGTCGCAGACGCCGACGAGCCTGGTCCGGCCTGTGTCCGCGTAGCCCTCCGCATGGCGGTCGCTGATGTTGCCGGAGCCAACGATCGCGACCTTCAGGATCGAGCCTGTGGTCATTGCGCCGCGCCGCGCAGGACTGCCTGCTGCTGGGCGGTCAGGGCCAGTCGCATGGTCTCGATCGTGTGCTCCTGCGGAGCGGCCGTGGTGGTCCGCTCCTGTACGTCGCGCACCAGGTCGGCGTAGTACGTCAGTTCGACGTCCGAGCAGTCGATGTACTGCATGCCGTCCTGGTCGACCACGAAGAGGTGGTCACCACCCGGGCGGCCGGCGAGATCGACGTACTTGCGCAGCTCGATGTAGCCCTCGGTGCCGAGGATCATCAACCGGCCGTCGCCCCAGGTCGGCAAACCCTTCGGGGTGTACCAGTCGACCCGGATGTAGCCCTGGGCGTGGTCGCTGCGGAGCAGCAGGTCACCGAAGTCCTGCAGACCGGGCGTCTCGGGGTTGGCGAAGTTCCCGACCGAACTGGCCACGACCTCGGCGGTGCGTGAACCGGTGAGCCAGAGGAACTGGTCGATCTGGTGGGAGGCGATGTCGACGAGAATGCCGCCGTACCGGCTCTTGTCGTAGAACCAGTCCGGCCGGCCGGCGCCACTGCCGAGGTGGGCGCGGTCCCCGATGCGGTGCGGACCGAGCCCGAGGGTCTGGACGACGGTGCCGATCCGGCCCGCGCGGACCAGTTCGCCGGCCTTGATCACACACGGCACCTCGAACCGTTCGGAGAACGTCACGGACCAGAACCGGCCGGTCTCGGCGACCGCCTTCTCGATCTCCTCCAGCTGGTCGAAACTGACGCAGCCGGGCTTGTCGGCCATGACGTCCTTGCCGGCCCGCAACGCCGCGACGGCGATCGGTCCCCGCCGGTCCGGGACCGCGGCGGTCACGATCAGGTCGATGCCGTCCCTGCTGATCAGGTCCTGAGGATCCTCGACCACGGGAACGTCCGGGTAGCGTTCGCGGATCCCGGTCGCGACCGCGGCCGACGGATCGTCGGTCGCCATCGCGACGAGCTCCGCACCGGCCCCGATCAGGCCTGCGATCTGACCCTGGATATGGACGTGATCGAGACCGACGGCGGCGAATCTGACGGTGTGCGTGGAGGTCAAGATGTTCCTTTCAGCGGGATGCTTCGAGTGCCTGGGCGTATTCCTCGGCGATCTTGTCACCACCGCCGCTCTTCCACTTCTTGACCGCGTCGGCCCAGGCGGAGACCGGCTTGCGGCCCTGGATGATGTCGTTGGTCACCTGGGTGATGTCGTCGGTGAGTTGCGGGCCCTTGCGGATGTTCGTCTCGGAGTACATCCCGGCGACCGGATCGACCAGAGCGGTGGGGCAGATCTGCTTCATGGCGTTGAACTCCGCCTCGCTGTTGCCCTCCTTCTCCGGCAGGAAGATGGTCCAGGGGGCATCAGTCTGGTACATCAGGCCGAGCTGGGTCTCGCTGAACCCCCTTTCGGTGAGGACGGGATTGCCGTTGACGATCGTGTGATGGATCCCCGGGCTGCCGAACTTCCGGACGGTCCGCCTGGAGGACCTGACCGCGCCGGCGTGATGCCGGTGGTGTCAGCGCTTCCGGCTGCGGTAGGCGCGTTGTTGGCAACTTCGCGAGCAGTAGGCGCGCGGACGGCCCGAAGCGGGTTGCTCGATCGGCCCGCCGCACATCGCGCAGGTTTCGTCACGCGTTCCCTCACGCTGCGCGATGCGCAACTCGACGCCGTCGAGCAGCAGCGTCAGGCCGAACTCGAACGGGTCCGACTGCTCGAAACCGCCTGTCTCCCACAGCGCGGTGAGGGTCGGGTAGCGGCTCATCCGCGACCAGAGCCCGTCGCGCGCGCCCCAGAACTCCTCGTCGCTCACCCCGCTGTCCCTCTCGGCGCGCGCCGCCTCGACCAGCGCCAGGGCCTCGGCGTCGAGGAAGCGGCCGAGCAGGCCCGCCGCCGCCACGACCTCCGCCGGCGGCAGGGGAGTGCTCGCCAGGATGCTCAGCAGGTGCTCGTAGTGCGCCAGCGCGTTCGGCCCCGGGAGGTGCCGCGTGCTGCGCTCCTCGGCCAGCCACGGGTGGCGTTTGCGCAGCTCCCCGCCGTGCCGGACGGCCGTCTCCAGGCGCTCGCGCCACGGTGCGCCGGTGTCGTCGGGCGCGGGCGCGTCCAGGACGGCGTCGCGCATGAGGTCGACCAGGTGCTCCCGGCTGGGCACGTGCCGGTACAGCGACATCGTGGTGAAGCCCAGGTGCTCGGCGACCTTGCGCATGGACAAGCCCGCCAGGCCCTCCGCGTCGGCGACCTCCACCGCGGCGGCCACCACCCGGTCCGGGCTCAGCCCTGGCCGCGCGTCCTCGTCGCGCCACAGCAGTTCGACCCGCTTGTTGTCCTGCGTCACCCGATACCTCCTGTTTATAGTATAAATACGTTTATGGCATACACAACCGAAGTTCACGTGGCCCTCGACGGCGACGACGACGCCCCCGGCACCCCGGAACGGCCCTTCGCCACGATCGACCGGGCGCGGAGGGCGGCCCGGGAGGCGGCGGGCGACGTGGTCGTCCACGTGCGGGCGGGCACCTACCCCGGGCCGTGGGAGTTCACCGAGGAGGACTCCGCGCGGGAAGGCAGCCGAATCACCTACCAGGCGAACGGGTTCGGCACACCCGCGCAGGCCGAGGTGGTGATCGGCGGCGGACGGGTGATCACCGGCTGGCGGGTGGGCGGTGACGGCGTCTGGGTCGTGGACGTCGGCACGCTCGACACCCGCCACCTCACCGTCGACGGTCGGCGCGTCGACCGGGCCGCCATCGACGGGATCCCGGGCGAAGTGAGTGAAAACGAGTCGGGTTACGTCACGGATGCTCGCCTCGACTGGCGAGCGGGCGTCGAGTTCGTCCACCGAGGCGTCTACCCGTGGACCGAGGCCCGGCTCGCGGTCGAGTCGGTCGCGGACGGCACGATCACCATGAAGCAGCCCGCCTTCTCCTGGGCGCGGCAGCTCTACAACTCCTCCTGGGACGGCCAGACCTCCTCCGGCCCCGGCCTGCCGACCCGCGTGGAGAACGACCCGTCCTTCCTCACTGGACCGGGCACGTTCGCCCTGGACCGCTCCCGCCCCGGCGAGCACGTCCTGCACTACCTCCCGCGCACCGGCGAGGACCCCGCCGCCACCCGGGTCGTCGCTCCGGAACGGGACACCCTGCTGGTGGCGACGGGGGCCGGCGGCATCTCCTTCCGCGGCCTGATCTTCGCCGACACCACCTGGCTGCGCCCGACCGGCGACCGAGGCTTCCTGCACTACCACGGCAGCGGCTTCCATGACGGCGGCCGGATCGACACCGTGGTCGTCGTGGAGGGCCAGTCCTGGCTGACCGTCACCGGCGAGCCGGAGACCGTTCCGGCGTGCGCGTCCCTGGTCGACACCACCGGCATCCGGTTCGAGGGCTGCCGCTTCACCCGCCTGGGCTCGACCGCGCTCGGCGTCACCGGTGGCGCGGACACCGTGGTGCGCGGGTGCGGGTTCGACACCCTCGCCGCCGGCGCCATCACCCTGACCGGCACCTACCGGGCGGTGGTCGAGGACAACGAGGTCCACCGCGTCGGGCTCGACCACTCGGGCTCGCCCGGCATCGCCCTCCTCGCCACGGTGGACTGCACGGTCGCGCACAACCGCGTGGACGACGTCCCGCACTGCGGCATCGTGGGCGGCCCGGCGAAGGGCACGCGCATCCTGCACAACCACGTCACCGGCGCGATGGGCGTGCTGGCCGACGGCGGCGGCATCTATGTGTCCGGGCCGCAGGGCGAATCGCACGAGGACGGGGCGGAGGTGCGCGGCAACGTCGTCACCGACACCCGCACCCCGTACAACTTCGCCCTCTACACCGACTACGGCGCGGCGTGGGTGACGGTGGCGGACAACGTGGTGCGGCGCGCCGACAACACCGCCGTGCTGCACGTCCACCCGCCGCTGGACAACGTGGTCTACCGCGGCAACGTGTGGGACGCCGACCCGGTCGGCAGCGAAGCCGTCCCGGATTCGGTCACCTACGAGGACAACGCGACCCTGACCGACGCGGCCGACCTGGACGCCGCCGAGGCACGCGCGCAAGCCGGACCTCGCCGACGCTGACCGCACCCGGCCCGCGGCCCCTCCACGGGTCGCGGGTCCCGGGGAGTCGCGGGTCTCAGTCGGCCTGGTCCATGCGCGCCGCGCGCGTGGAGGTCAGGTGCACGTGGGTGTTCGTCCGGTGCAGCAGCCGTACCTCGGGCTGTTGCAGTACCTCACGCCCTCGGTGCAGTTCGTCCTCGGGGTGTTCGTGTTCGGCGAGCCGATGCCGCCCGAGCGCCTCGCCGGTTTCGTGCTCATCTGGATCGCGCTGGCGGCGTTCACCGGCGAGAACCTGTACCACCTGCGTAAGCTCCGCCGCCAAGCCGTTTGCCTCGCCCCGGACGCCACTCCGTACGCAGCACGGCGCAGCTGATCTCGGGACTTCGGGCCCTAGACTCCCGTCGCGTGGACCATCAGTTCCTGCTAGTTGCCGGTGCAGGGTTTGCGATCATGATCGCTGCATCCGTGTTCGCGCGGCGTACGGGTGTGGCGGCGCCGTTGCTCCTGGTGGCGCTCGGGATCGGGGCCAGCTATCTGCCCGGTACTCCCACCATCCAGGTTGAGCCGGAGCTCGTACTGGCGGGGGTACTGCCCCCGCTGCTGTACGCGTCGGCGGTCCAGCTGCCGGTGCTCGACGTACGGCGGAACTTCGCGCTGATCGCCTGGCAGTCGGTGGTCATGGTCATCGTCTCGGCGCTGGCTATCGGAGCCGTGGTGCACGCCCTGTTCCCGGGGATCTCCTTCGCCCTGGCCACGGCACTCGGCGCCGTGGTGAGTCCGACCGACGCCGTCGCCGCGACGGCGATCGGGCGCCGGGTCGGGCTGCCGCCCCGGTTGATGACGGTGCTGGAGGGCGAGAGCCTGATCAACGACGCCTCCGCCCTCGTCGTCCTGCGGACGGCGATCGCCGCGATCGCCGCGACCTCCGGGTTCAGCTTCGGCGACACGCTCCTCGACTTCGGCTGGGCGGTGGCCGGAGCCGTTCTGATCGGCGTGCTCGTCGGCTGGGCGACTGCACTGCTGCGCGGGCGCCTGGACGATCCGGTGCTCAACACAACGATCTCCTTCGCCGTCCCTTTCCTCGCGTACTTCCCGGCGGAACAGGCCCATGCGTCCGGCGTCCTCGCCGTGGTCATCGCAGGGCTCCTCACCGGCGCTCTTGGCAGCAAGCGATTCAGCGCCCGCGACCGGCAGACCCAGGCCACCACCTGGACGACGATCAGCTTCATCCTGGAGAGCGCCGTCTTCCTTGCCATGGGCTACCAACTCCCCGAACTGGTGGACGCTGCCCGGGCCGAGACCACCACCAAGGAGATCACCGGCCTCGTCCTGGTCGTTCTCGGCCTCCTGGTCTGCCTGAGGTTCGCCGGCCTGGTCTGGCCGGCGTTGCGAGAGCGATTCGGCCGGCACGACCGCAACGAGCAGACTCGTGCTCGGCTCGGCCAGTTCGAGGAGCGCCTGGACTCGATGACTCCGGCCGACCAACGGGAGGAGACCCGGCTGGTGTGGGCTCGCCGCCGGCTCGCCCGCGGGCATGCGGATGTGGAGTTCGAGGAACGGGAGCCGATCACCGGACGCGGCTACGTGGTCGTGGGTTGGGCCGGCATGCGCGGCGTCGTCACGGTCGCTGCCGTCCAGACGATCCCGGCCGGCACGCCGCACGTCGACACCGTCGTCCTCGCGGCTTTCCTGGTCGCACTCATCACGTTGGTGCTCTTCGGCCTGACGCTGCCGGCGGTGATCGCGAGGATGAGCTTCAGCTCCGAGAGCGCGGAGGACAAACGGGACTCCGTGCAGGCGCTGCTACGGCGGGTCGGCGAGTCCGCGATCGACACCCTCGGCCCGCTGGAGGAGCAGACCGTCGGCGGTGAGCCGCTCGCCCCGGACCTGGTCAGCGCAATGAAGGACCGGATCGTCCCTCGCATCGTCTCCGCGAGCAGCCAGGTGCGCAGTACCAGACCTGACTCAAAGGAGCAGTTGCTGATCGTCCAGCGCCGCTATCTCGACGCTATGCGCGAAGCTCTCGGCACCGAACGCAGCATCGGCGCCTACAGTTCCGAGACCTACCGGCACGTCGAGTCGCTCCTCGACGCGATCGAGCAACGCTTCGTGGCCAGCTGACCAGACGCCTGGCCGGAACGTGGTCAGTCGACAACGGCCGGCGGGGCGCCCTCGCCGACGAGGTTGATCTCCTCGTGTTTGCGGGGGAGCATCAAAGCCGGCACCAGGGTCAGGGTCACCAGCACCCAGGCGACCCAGTAGGTGTGGGAGAACGACTCGGCGGCGTCGACCAGCCCGCGCGCGATGGCGGCGGGGTCGATGTGGAGCGCGGCAACGCTTTCTGGCCGGGTGTTGGACAGGATGGCTGCCTCAGTCTCGCGGAGCCCGTCGCCGAGCCCGGGGACCTGCTGTGTTCCAGGGATGATCGGCGAGTTGCTGAGCTGATTGGTGAGGATGACCGCCATCGTCGCGACTCCGACGGACGAGGCGATCTGCTGGCTGATGTTGAGCAGTGTCGAGCCGCGTGCAACCTGAGCGCCGGACAGCGTCCTCAGCGCCGTGGTGAACAGCGGCATCATCGTGCCGCCCATCCCGAAGCCCATCACGACCAGCATCGCGATGATCAGCGGGTACGGCGTGGTCGCGGTGATCTGGGTCAGGCCGAACATGCCCACGACGATCAGCGCGAGCCCGACGGGCACGATCCGGCCCACCGGCACCTTGTCCACCAGTCTCCCGGCGATCGGCATGGTCACCATGGCGCCGAGCCCCTGCGGCGCTACCAGCAGGCCCGCGGCCAGCGTGGACTCACCGCGGATCTGCTGGAAGTACGTCGGCACCAGGAGCAGCCCACCGAAGAATGCGGCGGCGAACAAGAACATCGTGACGATCGAGACGGTGAGGTTGCGGTTGCGGAACAGCCGGAGGTCGAGCAGCGGGTGCTCCGGCCGGAACGAGTGCCAGACGAAGGCCCCCATCAGCAGTACCCCGGCCAGCATCGAGACCCACACCCGCGGCGCACCGAAGTCGCCGTTCTCGGCGGGCAGCGAGGAGACGCCGAAGAGGAACAACGCGAGCCCGGGGGACATCAGTGCCACTCCGAGGAGGTCGAGCGACTCCGACCGCTGCGGGGTGTCTTTGGCCAGCGCGGACCAGGCATAGACCAGCGCGATCACGCCGAGCGGCACGTTGATGAGGAAGATCCAGTGCCAGCTCGCCACCTGGATCAGCCAGCCGCCCAGGATCGGTCCCAGGATCGGGCCGAGCAGCATCGGTACGCCGAGGATGGCCATCAACCGGCCCATTCGGTGTGGTCCCGCGGCTCGGGTCATGATGGTCATGCCCAGCGGCATCAGCATGCCGCCGCCCAGCCCCTGCAGGACGCGGAAAGCGATGAGTGTGTCGATGCTCGACGCGGTGGCACACAGAGCGGACCCGGCGGTGAAGAGGAAGATCGCGGCCATATAGAGCCGCTTGGTGCCGAACCGGTCGGCTGCCCATCCGGTCAGCGGAATCACGGTCGCCAGCGCGAGGGTGTACGCCGTGACGGTCCAGGCGACATGGGAATAGGCGACCGGGCTGTCGGGCGAGCCGAACTCGTCCTGGAAGACCGGCAGGGCGACGTTGACCACTGTGATGTCAAGGATCGACATGATGGCCCCCAACACCACGACGCCGGCGATCTTCAGCACGGCGGCATCGATGTGGTCGGGGTAGTCGGGCTGGGCAGCTTGCTGGCTCACGGGTCGGTCCCCCCTCGCGCGATTCGCTTCCCCGCCGAGACTACGCGCCGACCATCCTCTCTCACGAGCAAATTCCTTAAATCGTGCCGTCAGCGGTTGAGGAGGTCGGCGGCTTGGAGTTGTTGCCAGATCTCGGACTGGTCGACGACGGTGACGCCGAGTTTTTCGGCCTTGGTGAGTTTGGCGGCGCCGACGTCCGCGCCGGTGATGAGCAGGTCGGTGGTTGCCGAGACCGACGAGGCGATGGTGGCGCCTGCCTTCTCGCAGAGTCGCTGGAAGGCGGGGCGCGGGACCTTTTCGCCGGAGCGTGGGTCGCTGATCGAACCGGTGACTACCACTGTCTTGCCGGCCAGCGGCGCGCCGGCTGCGACGACCGGTGGGAGGTCTTCCTCGCGTACGTCGAGCGATACGCCGGCTGCTCGGAGTCGTTCGAGCTCGGGCTTGAGCCGGGCGAGGTGTTCGATCAGTGAGGCGGCGACCTTCGGCCCGATGTCTTCCACGGCGACCAGCCCGTCGAAGCCTGCGTCGGCCACCTCTTCCAGCGAGCCGAACCCGGCTCGGCACATCCTGGTCGCGGTGCCTTCGGAGGCCATCGGGATCGCGAGGCCGATCAGTGCCCGGCGGAGGCCGACCTGGCGGCTTGCGTTGATCGAGTCGATCATCCGGGTGGCCGAGATCTCGGCGATGCGGTCGAACTCCAGCAACCTTTCCTTGGTCAGCTGGTAGAAGTCCGAGGGGTTCTCCAGGATCCCGGCCTCGGCCAGGCGTTCGATCCAGACTCCGCCGATCGCGTCGATGTCGGCGGCGGCCCGGGATGCCCAGTGGATCAGTCGCCGTACGGTCTGGGCGGGGCAGGCAACGTTGGTGCAGAACAGTTCGCGGCTGTTGCCCTGCTCGGTCAATGGTTGCTCGCACGACGGGCAGACCGCCGGCGGCACGATGTCTCGCTCGGCACCCGTGCGCTTGGATGCGTCGAGCACTCCGGCTACGAACGGGATCACGTCGCCGGCGCGGCGTACCAGAACTGTGTCGCCGATCTTGATGCCGCGGGCGCGGATCACTTCCTGGTTGGCCAGCGTTGCGCGGGTGACCGTCGTACCGCCGACGAAGACAGGCTCCAGCCAGGCGACCGGCGCGATCTTGCCGGTCTTGCCGACGTCCCAGACCACGTCCGCCAGCACGGTGGTCTTCTCTTCGGCGGCGAACTTGAACGCCAGTGCCCCGCGCGGTGAGCTGGACCGAGTGCCGGCGGCGGCGAACGCGTCGCGATCGGCCAGTCGCAGTACGGCGCCGTCCAGGTCGTAGTCGAGGTCGTTGCGTTGCTGCTCGATCGTGGTGATGACTGCCTGCGCGGCGGCCGCGTCGTCGCAGTGCCGCATGTCGGCGACGGTGAATCCGAGCGTCTGGAGCGCGCGGTCCAGATCGGCGTCGGTGTTGTCGGGGTCGCTGAGCAAGTCGAAGGCGAGAAACTGCAGGCGCCGCTCGGCGACGGTGGCCGGGTCCTTGGCGCGCAGCGTGCCCGCGGCGGCGTTCCGCGGATTGATCAGCGGCTTGTCCGGGTGGGCGGCGTTGTAGGCGGCGAAGGTGGATCGCAGCATGACTGCCTCACCGCGGACCTCGATGCGGCCCAGTACGTCGAGTCGGTCCGGGACGCCGTCGGCCAGTGCCCGTACGAGCGGGGTCACGTCGTCGCCGGTCGTCCCGTCGCCGCGGGTGATCGCTCGGGCCAGTTGCCCGTTCTCGTAGACCAGGGCCAGTGACAGTCCGTCCAGCTTCGGCATGACCACGACCGACTGGCCGGGAAAACGGGCGAAGAAGGCCTCTACCTGTTCGGGGCGGGTCGCCTTCTCGAGCGACAACATCGGCCGCGAGTGCCTGATCGGCGCGTGCAGCACCGCCGGCGCGCCGACCTGCTCCAGCGGATTCGGGTTGGGCGCCAACTCCGGATTCGCGTCGATCAGCGTCCGCAGTTCGTCCTCGACCACGTCGTACTCCGCGTCCGCCACCACCGGCGAACCCCGGTAGTAGGCGTCGCGCAGTACGACGATCTGATCAGCAAGTTCCTGAATCCGCTCCCCAACGTCCACAGCCCAGGACCCTACCGGCGCGCGCCGACAAACCGCCGATTTCACTGGTTGGTGTTGAGGCGGGCGGCGCGGGCGTGGAGGTAGCGCTGTTCGGGGAGGCTGGTGGTTCGGCGGGCTGCGTCGGCGTACGCGCTCCGAGCGGCGGGTAGGTCGCCGGCCTGTTCCAGCAGATGAGCCCGTACTGCGGCGAGCCGGTGATGATCGGCCAACTTCGGGTCGGCCGCGACCGTGTCGATCAGCTCCAGGCCGGCCGCCGGACCGCGGACCATCGCGACGGCCACGGCGGCGTTGAGCGTCACCATCGGATCTGGCTCGATCCGGCCGAGAACGTCGTACAGGGACGTCGGCCGGCGGACCGAGCAGGTCCTCGGGGGGTTGCGTTCGGCGTCCAGCTGTTCGCGCCGGCGTCGGGCTTGTTCACTGCGCAACAAGTCCGTCATCATCTGGGCCTCGCCGAACAGCTTGCTCGTTCCGGCCACGGTGAACTGCACAGTCAGGGCGATCCGGACCAGGCCGACCGCTGTCCGCGTCAGCCGGCTCGCCGGACGGGTCTTCGTCTCGGACCGGTCGACGGTCCGGACAGTTGCGTCATTCATGGGAGTGTCTCCGTTTCGTGAGGCTTGCGATTACCCCTCAATCGGAGCCACCGGACCGATCACGACAGTCCACCGGAAACCTTTTCTGGGCGGGGGCCTTCTCTTTCGGGTTGACATGATCGGTGATTTCCAACACCATTCCACTAAGGTCTTAGTGGAACGAGGTTTTGATGATCGACTTTCAGCTCGACGATCGGTCGGGAGTGGCCACCTACCTGCAGTTGGCCCTGCAGGTGCGGCATGCGCTGAGGCTCGGATTGCTGCGGCCGGGGGACAAGTTGCCGACCGCGAAGGAGGTCGTCGCCAAGCTGGCCATCAATCCGAACACGGTGCTCAAGGCCTACCGCGAGTTGGAACGCGAAGGGTTGGTCGGCGCGCGGCCGGGGCAGGGCACCTTCGTCCTCAAAACCCTGTCCCACAACGATCCTGCCGAGCAGACGGAGCTGCGGCAGCGGCTGGCCCACTGGGTGGTCAGCGCGCGTCGGGCCGGACTGGTCGATGAGGACATCGACGCGATCTATCACACCGTGATGCGGTCGAACCTCGACCACATCGGGGGACTGAATGACACCCGCGCTTGAGGCGAGCGGCTTGGGCCGTCGCTATGGGAAGAAGTGGGCGCTTCGCGATTGTTCCCTGAACCTTCCGGTGGGACGCGTCATCGGGTTGGTGGGGCCGAACGGCGCCGGCAAGACGACGCTGCTGAGTCTCGCGGTCGGCCTGCTGCGGCCAAGTGCCGGTGAGGTCCGGACACTCGGGAGACCGCCGCGCTCCGTGCTCGCCGAGGTCGGCTTCGTGGCTCAGGACAAGCCCCTGTACCGCGGTCTCACTGTTGCCGAGACTCTCCGGATGGGCGGCTGGCTCAATCCGGGGTGGGACGAGGGCCTGGCTCGTCAGCGGATTGCCCGGGCGGAGATCCCGTTGCAGCAGAAGGTCGGCAGCCTGTCCGGCGGTCAGCGCTCGCAACTGGCACTCGCGGTGGCTCTCGGCAAACGGCCGAAGCTGCTGTTGCTCGACGAACCTGTGGCCGATCTGGATCCCTTGGCGCGCCGCGAGTTCCTCAAGGCGCTGATGGAAGAGGTGGCCGACTCAGGGGTGACCGTCGTGCTCTCGTCGCATCTGTTGGCCGACGTCGAGCGCACCCGTGAGTACCTGGTCCTGTTGTCCGCCTCGCGGGTCCAGCTCGCTGACGACACCGAGGCGCTCCTCGGCCATCACCGGATGGTCACCGGTCCACGCGCCAGGGCTGCCGGCCTGCTGGCCGACCACCAGGTGGTGAACGCCGAGTACACCGAGCGGCAGGCGAGCTTGCTCGTCCGTACCAGCGGGCCGATCACTGATCCGGTGTGGACGGTGCGCCCGGCCACGCTGGAGGAACTTGCCCTCGCCTACATGTCCGCTCCCACGGCCGATGCGGGGTCCGCATCGCCGAGTTCTCAGGAGATCTCCGCATGACCCGGCTCACCTGGCGGCTCGCCCGGCCGAACATCCTGGCCTCGCTCGCTCTGCTGGCCGCGCTCGCGCTCTACGCCGTACTGACCCGGCGCGCGATGACTGCCGACCTGGACGGGTCAGGGTTGAGCGCATGTCTCACCTCCGGCGGCGACTGCCTGAGCCTGGCCCGCGATTTCACCGACAAGTTCAACGTCGTGCTCAACACCCATCGCTTGCTCCTCCTGGTGCCACTGCTCATTGGCATGTTCTGGGGCGGTCCCCTGGTTGCGCGAGAGATCGAGCAGGGGACCCACCGGCTCGCCTGGACACAGTCCGTGAGCCGGGGTCGCTGGCTGGCCACGAAGCTCGGCATCTTTCTCCTCGGCGCGGCGGCCGTGGCAGCCGCACTCACCCAGTTGATGACTTGGTGGTTCACGCCGATCGAGCGGGTCCAGGACAACTTCGGGCGGATGAACCTGGACGTGTTCGACTTCCGTGGCATCGTTCCCGTCGCCTATACCGTGTTCGCCTTCGCGCTCGGCGCGGCCGCGGGCGCGATCTTCAAGCGAACGGTTCCGGCGATGGTGGTGACACTGGTTGCCTATCTGCCGATCAAGATCGGGGTTCAGACCCTGCGCGACCAGTATCTGGCGCCGCTGGACGTGACGTATGCGTTCGGCACCAGCAGCCCGCGTCTCGGCAGCGGCGATTGGCTTCTGAGCAGCGAGGTCGTCAATCGCGGGGGTGAAGTCCTTGGCAGTGCAGGTGTTTCAAACCCTTGTCAGGCAATGGCCGGCAAAGCGGCGGCCGAGGCATGCTCCGTGGAGAACGGCTATCGGTTCGTGGACACGTACCAGCCACTCAGCCGGTTCTGGTCGTTCCAGCTCATCGAGTCGGGCATCTTCGTCTGTCTGTCCGTGGTCGTGCTGGCTGTAGCGACGTGGTGGATCCTCCGTCGGACGGCCTGAGAGTGCGACAACCTGGTCCGGTACCGGACGGGCGCGTTTCGGAGCTGACACCGTGATTGGGTTCGACGCGAACCCGGCAGCCGGCAGCCGGCGGCCAGGACAAGCTCGATGTGTCCGACCGAGGAATCACCGCGGCGAACTTCTCCGGTCAGGCGTCACGCAACCGCAGTACTGCGTAGCCGCAGAACACACACCCAGCCGTGTAGGCGGCCAGGACACCAAGTCCAGCCCACGGGCCGATCGGGGCACTGTCCGCCAGTCTGACCGTGGCGCGGACCGCAAGCCCTGCCGACATCGGGCTGAACTTCCGGACCAGGTCGACCAAGTGAGGCGACATCGGGACTATCAGGACGAGCACGGTCGGCAGGTACAGAACGGCCATCACCGCGCTGACACCGGCAGCGGCGTGCCGGAGCACCATCGTGAGGCCGAGACTGAGCAGGCCGACGAGACCGAAGTAGAGGACAGTCCCGGTGGCGGCCCGCAGCGTCTGTTCGTCGGCCGGCGACAGCGTCGGATAGCCCGCCGCGGTGAATCCGTTGCCTGCAAGGATTTCGCGACCGGTCAGCAAGGAACCGACGACAGCCAGAAGCCCTGCCGCGGTCGCGACCGCGGTCACCACCACCGCCTTTGCCAGCAGCACCAACCCGCGCCGCGGCTGAGCGGCGAGCGTGCTGCGGATGAGCATCGTCTCGTACTCCGCGGACGCGGCCAGAACGCCGACCAGGATCACCCCGAGCTGCCCTAGCACGACACCGGAAAGACTCAGCACCGTGGTGTCCTTGGTGCAGTTGTTGTCAGCTCCGCAGCCCGACAACGGTCCGGTCGCCGCAGTCACCAGCGCCGTGAGCCCCACGGTGAGCCCGACGGCGCCGAGCAGGGACCAGACCACGCCCGGCATCGTGAGGAGTTTCGTCCACTCCGCGCGGGCGGCACGAATCATGCGTCCCGCTTGCGGAGCATCCAGAACGCGGCGCCGAGGGTGACGGCGGCGTAGGCGGCCAGCACGCCCAGACCTGCCCACGGCCCGATGGCTGTGTCAGGCATCTCGACGGTTTGCTGGATCGCCAGTCCGGCGACCGGTCCGACCCGGTTGACCCAGGTCGACGCCTCCACCGACAAGACGCCAGTGACGATGTGCAGCACCACCACCAGGGCGACGATGAGGACGATCGCGCCCGCCGTGCGGCGCAGGAGGGCGCCTACCCCGAGGCTGAACAGTGCTATCAAGGTGAGGAAGAGCGCCGACCCCACGACGGCCCGCAGTACTGGTCCGTCGGCGAGCGAGGGATGCGGATATGCCGGGGGAGCGAAGCCGCCGGATCTCCACAGCGGCTGGGAGAGGAACAGTCCTGCCAGGCTGGCGACAAATCCGACCACGAAGACCGTTCCTGCCAGTACGACGGCCTTCGCCGCCAGCGCGCGGCCGCGGAGAGGGCTGACCGCGAAGGTGGTCCGGATGACGCCGGTGCTGAACTCGGAGGTGATGAAGAGGACGCTCAGGGCAACGACCGCGATCAGGCCGATCTGGATCCCGGCCAGGCTGTTGCGGACCAGGTCGCTGTCGCCCTCCAACTTCACCCCACTGACCCCGACCTGCCCGATGTCTCCGACGCCCGTGACGGTGAAGACGCCGCCGGCCTCGCTCGCCGAGCCTTCGCCTTGACTCGGATGGAGACCACCGATGGGCCCGCCGCCCTTGGTGTCCTCCGAGCGGATCGGCGCCACGTCCTGGCTGGACCAGTCCGTCGCCGGCTGTCCACCGATGCTGACGTGGGCGAAGGTGCCGCGACCAGGGGTGGGGACGGTGCCGACCTCGATCGAGCCCGGTCCCACCTGGGTGAGACTCTGGCGGTCCGGTGAGGAGACGAACAGACCCGCCTGAGCCGTCCGGGGCAGGTCGCGCATGTCAACGGTTCCGATCTCTTCCCAGCTGGTGCCGTCGCCAGACTCGTAGCCGGCGATCCTGTCGCCGCTGCGGGTGAGCTTGAGCCATCGCGGTGCCGCGCTCGAACTCCCCTGCACCTCGGTGGTGAGATTGCCCTGCAACCGCACGCCGTGACGTGGGGTCAGCATCAGGACCGCGGCGGGCGAGCCACTGACGAGGCTCTCCTTGACCATGATCCCGGCCTTGGCCCATTCGTTGCTGTCCTGCTGGCTGCTCACCTGCGCCACCACCGAGCCGTCGCCGGTGAGCGGCTGGTGCACGAAGTGGAACTGGTCGATGGAGTGCGGGCCGTCGTTCACGAAGGTGTTGCTGCCGGAGGCCGACAGCAGACAGATGAGGATCGTCAGCCCGACGGTGGCGGTCAGGGTCCAGACCGTACTTCGAACCGTCGTGAGCTTGGTCCACTCGCCACGCAGGGCCATGGCGAAGCCATCCCGCGGAACCATCAGCCGACCTCGTCCGGACGGGCGGCGTACTCGACGGAGCCCCGGGTCAGCTCCATGTAGGCCTCCTCGAGGCTGGCACGGTGCTGAGTGAGCTCGGAGAACGGCAGCCCGTTGTCGGTGAGGACGGCGATGATGCGCTCGGACGGCAGGCCGGCCACCGTCAACGCCTCGCGGTCGACCAGAGTCACCGTGGCACCGGCGTTGGCCAGTGTCGTCATCACGTCGGGGACCCGGTCGGTCCGCAGCAGCACGCGATCCGACGAGGCGGCGGTCAGCAGCTCCTGCACGCTCCGGTCGCAGATCAGCCGGCCGCGGCCGATCACGATCAGATGATCGGCAGTGCCCTGCAACTCGCTCATCAGGTGGCTCGAGACCAGTACGGTCCGTCCGTCGGCCGCCAGGGAGCGCAGGAATCCCCGGATCCACTGGATTCCTTCCGGGTCCAGGCCGTTGACGGGCTCGTCGAAGATCAGCACCGGTGGGTCACCGAGCAACGCCCCGGCGATGCCCAGCCGCTGGCGCATACCGAGTGAGAAGCCGCCTGCCCTCCGATCGGCCACCGAGGAGAGCCCGACGATCCCGAGGACCTCGTCCACCCGCTGCCGGGAGATGCCGTTGTACTGCGCCATCCACAACAGGTGGTGCCGGGCGCGGCGGCCGGCGTGGATCGCGCCCGCGTCCAGCAGCGCACCCACCTGGGTCAGCGGCGCTCGCAGTGAGCGGTACGGCAGGCCGCCGATCAGCGCGGTGCCGGCGTCCGGGGCGTCCAGGCCGAGGAACATCCGCATCGTCGTGGACTTGCCGGCGCCGTTGGGTCCGACGAATCCGGTGACCTTGCCGGCGGCAACAGTGAAGGACAGATCATCCACCGCCGTGGTGGCGCCGTAGCGCTTGCTCAGCCCGCGGGCTTCGATCGTTGCTGCCATGTTCGTCAGGTTAGAAGGCTCATCCGCAGCCCGTCGTCACGCCGGGCGGGCAGTTCGGAGTACCCCACCAGGGTGACGACCTCGCCGGGGGTAGCTCTCCATGGCGACGCCAAGCAGGGGCACTGGAGGGCACAATGGCTGCCGTGAGCAGCGCGCACGCGGTGATCGGGCGCACGGTGGACCGAGTTGGCGGTCTGATGCGTCGCATCATCGCTGCCCCCGACTGGCCGATCGCGGCGGCGGCCATGCTCGCACTCCTGGCGGTCGCCGAGGTGACCGGCCGGCCCGACCTCGCACCGGCAGACAAGACCACCGCACTTTTGCTGAGCCTCGGTACCGCGGTGCCGCTCGCCTTCCTGCGAACCCATCCGTGGCCGGCGGCTGTCGCCGTCACCCTGGCAACGGTCCTCACTCTGGTGGGCGGTGACCAGCCCACCATCGCGGGTGGCGTCGCCCAATTGGCCTGCCTGTACGTCCTCCTCCGGCGATACTCCCAGCGCGTCGGCCACGCGGCGATCGAGCGGGACGTCGCGCGCCAGATCGTCGCCGAGACCTTGCTCGAGAACGCCGCTCGCGGAGAGCGGGCCCGGATTGCCCGCGAACTGCATGACGTCGTGGCCCATCACCTCTCGATGATCTCGGTCCAGGCCGAGACTGCCAGGCTGACGACGCCCGGGATGCCGCAGGCCGGTGCCGACCGGCTGGTGGCCATCGGTGACACGGCCAGGCAGGCGTTGGCCGAGATGCGCCGCCTGCTCGGAGTACTGCGTGAAGACGCGGGCGCCGAGGTCGATCGCCGGCCGCAGCCGGGGTTGGCGCAGTTGATCGAGCTGATCGACGAGATGCGCGACGCGTCCGGGACCAGCACCCGGCTGATCGTTCGCGGTCACGTCACCCGATTGGATCCAGGGGGCGAGTTGACTGCCTACCGGATCGTCCAGGAGGCATTGTCCAACGCGCGTCGCCATGCGTCGAACGTGGCTGTCGATGTCGAACTGGAGTACACCGACGAGCTGCTCAGAGTGCATATCCGCGACAACGGACCGGGACCCGCCGACGCGCCCGCCGCGGCCGGTCACGGGTTGCTGGGCATGCGTGAGCGAGCCGCGATGGCGGGTGGAACGCTCTGGACCGGTGAGGCGGCTGTCGGCGGCTTCCTGGTCGAGGCGTCACTGCCGTTGAAGGAAATCGCCCGATGACCGCCGACGTTGTTCTGCGGGTGCTCGTGGTCGACGATCAGGACATCGTCCGGGCCGGGTTCGCCGCGCTGCTGGACACCCAGCCCGACCTCACCGTCGTGGGTACCGCGGCCGACGGCGCCGCGGCGGTCCGGCTGTGCCACGAGTGCCGACCCGACATCGTGCTGATGGACGTGCGGATGCCCGGGCTCGACGGGATCGAGGCGACGCGGCGGATCACCGCCGACGCCGACGGTCCGCGGATCATCATGCTGACCACGTTCGATCTGGACGAGCACGTGTACGACGCGCTCAGCGCCGGAGCCAGCGGCTTCCTGCTCAAGGACGTGACCGCCGAGCGACTGTTCGACGCCGTCCGGGTGGTGGCCGCGGGCGAGGCCCTGCTGGCGCCCAACGTCACCCGCCGGCTGATCGGCGAGTTCCTCCGCCTGCAACCTCGATCGAAACGGCAGGCGGTCCCGCTCGCCGCGCTCACCCCGCGCGAGACGGAGGTGCTGAGGCTGATCGCGGAAGGGTTGTCGAACGCGGAGATCGCCGACCAGCTCATCGTCAGTGACCAGACGGTGAAGACCCACGTCAGCCGGATCCTTAGCAAGCTCGGACTGCGTGATCGCGCGCAGGCGGTGGTGACCGCCTACGAGTCGGGCCTGGTCCGCTCACGTTCCGAGCTGGATCGGCCGGGGCCCTAGAGTGTCGGATACGCCCACACTTCAGTACTGCTGATGTGAAGGAGCCTCGATGGTCGCGAGCGGGCAGGAAGCGCCGCGGGACTGGGTGCCGGTCGAGCATCGGTTCCTCGGACTTGATCGGCGGACATTCAAGGTCGGGTTCAGCGCTCTCGCTCTCGCGTTGGTGCTGATCTACGGCCTGCAGGGCCTGAACGCGGCCATCCCGTGGCACAACGAGATCCGGGCCGGGCAGGTGCTTGACCTCGGCGGCGGGGCGACCGCCGTACCGCCGACCGGCTGGCAGCTCGAGAATGGGACGTTGACCGGTGACGGGGCGGCGAGTGCGACCAACCTGCAGGTGGTGCTGGCCACCGGTGGCGCGACGATCGAACTGGACGGGACGTCGTACGACGGCAGTGCGGCGGGCTTCCTCGATCAGGTCGAGCGGTCCGAGGGAGACCCACCCAGCGTCAGTGGTGCTCAGGGGAGTGTGGTCACCGACGCCGGCCTGGTTGGAGTGGTTGAAGGCCGCACCGGGCCCAGTGGCGACGGGATCGACGTGGCTTTCAAGATGGCCGTCGGTACGACACAAGCGATCGACTCGGCTCCGGCCTTGCTGGTTCGGGTCCGAGCCGCCTCGGGGCAGTTCGAGAAGTACCAGGATGCGATCGCGGCTCTCTTGCGGAGCATCACGCCGGGGGTGACGCGATGACCGTCGTACCGGAGGAGAAGGCGGCGCAGCTCAGCGCGATCGAGGAGTCGGGCTGGGGCGCGCCGTACCGGTTCCTGCGGCCGGACAACGTTTCCTTCTGGGTCTACGTTCTGGGTGTCGGAGGCGGCGCGCTCACGATGCTCCGGTACTACGGTCCGGGCGCCGCGTTCTACACACCGGCTCTCGCGGGAGGCGTCGTACTCTTCGGCCTCTACCTCGTGCCCTGGTTCCTTCTCCTGCGCCATCACAACCGCTTCACCGCACAACCGGGCGCCCTGCTGGCGACCGGCTTCATCTGGGGTGGCATCGCCGCGACCTTCTGGATCGCGTTGCCGGCCAACGCGGCGTTGCTCGACATCTGGGCGAAGGTCGGCGGTACGTCGTTCGCGGCCGACTGGGGCGCCGGACTGACCGCACCGATCAACGAGGAATGGGGCAAGGCCATCGGCCTGGTCCTCCTCATCGGCCTCGCGCCACGCCTGGTCCGCAGTGCCTATGACGGGTTCATCATCGGCGCCTACATCGGCCTGGGTTTCCAGGTCTTCGAGGACGTCCTGTACGTCTACAACGGCGCGACCCAGCTCTACGGCGTGGACCAGCTCGGCTCGTCGCTGCAGGTGTTCGTGATCCGGGGAGCGGCCGGGATCGTGTCGCACGCGCTGTTCAGTGCGATCTTCTGCGCCGGGCTGATGTGGGTCCTGGGCCGGGCTCGCGGTGAACGCAAGGTCCTCAGGGGAGTGCTGACCATGCTGATGGCGATGGTGTTCCACTTCGCCTGGGACGACATGGGCGCCCTGGGCGGCGGCACCCTCGTCGCAGCGGTGCTGCCGTTCGTGATCGCGGCCGTCGAGCTCGTGGCGCTGTTCTACGTCCTGCGGCACGCCGCGGGAACCGAACGCCTCTGGATCCGCGAACTGCTCGGTCCCGAGGTCGAAGCCGGTGTCATCGACCCGCCCCTCCTCGACGCGGTCAGCGGCCTCCGGAAGGACCGCACGAAGTACCGCAAACACCTGCACAGCCGAACCAAGGCCCGCCATCTCGTCGAAGCCACCAATGACCTCGCCCAGGAGATCGCCCGCGCCGGCGGCGCCGAGTCACCAGGCGTCGCCCACGCCCGCACCGAACTCAGCCGCCTCCGCGGCGACGATCCGGCCTTGTCCGAGAGCCGGTAGCCGTGGTGGCGAACGACGTCCGGTCGTAGTGTCGAGGAGGGGCGGCCGACGCCGTCCGGGGTCTGCGGACAGGGAGGGATGAGCGATGGTCGACTCGGTCGCGCCACACGGGCTTCACCACGTCACTGCTATTGCGGAGGATCCGCAGCGGAATGTGGATTTCTACACCACGGTGCTGGGGCTGCGCCTGGTCAAACGGACCGTCAACTTCGATGCCCCGGACACCTATCACCTGTACTACGGAGATGCGTCGGGCCGGCCGTCAACGCTGTTGACGTTCTTCCCGTGGCCGGGAGTCCAGGCCGGCAAGCAGGGCACCGGTCTCACCACAGCCACCGCTTTCAGCGTCCCGCCGGAGTCGCTCGGCTGGTGGCAACAGCGCCTGCAGAGCCTCGGCGTCGACGCGGACGCGCCGGTTGCCCGCTCCGATGAGGAGCTGTTGCGGCTGCGCGATCCCGACGGCTTGGTGATCGAGTTGGTCGCGTCCGATGGTGACACCCGATCCGGTTGGGACGGCGTCGCCGCCATACCGTTCGACAACGCGATCCGCGGTCTCTTCTCGGTCACCATGACGGAGCAGGTGCTCGACCCGACGGCAGAGATGCTCGCGGGCATGCTGGGGATGCGGCACGGCCAGGACACCACCGATGGATCACGGTTCGTCATGTCCGGCGGAGCCGAGGGTACGGCGGTGGACGTCCAGCCCAGCAAGTCGTCTCCCGGACTCCAGGCAGCCGGAACTGTCCACCACATAGCCTTCCGGGCACCTGACCACGAGACCCAGGCCAAGTGGCGCCTCGAGCTGATCGAGGCCGGAGTACAGGTCACCGAGATCCTCGACCGGCAGTACTTCACCTCCATCTACTTCCGTGAACCGGGCGGGGTCCTGCTGGAGATCGCGACCGACCAGCCGGGCTTCACCGTCGACGAACCGCTGCTGGAACTCGGCCAGCACCTGAAGCTTCCGCCCTGGCTCGAACCGGACCGTGAGCAGATCCAGGCTTCGCTGCCATCGCTGCGCGTGCCACCGGCGCCGCAGCCGGACGAATCCGTCTGATGAGCGAGGACCCGCTCCGGCGGCCGCACGTCTGGCAGCCGGGCTCGTCCGCGCCTCCGCTCCTGTTGCTGCATGGCACAGGTGGCGACGAGCACGACCTCCTCGTACTGCGGCAGCACCTGGCCCCGGATGCACCCGTGCTGTCGCCTCGGGGGACCGTTTCGGAGCAGGGGATGGCGCGGTTCTTCCGCAGGCTCCGCGAGGGCGTGTTCGACGAGGACGACCTTCGGCTGCGCGCAGACGAACTCGCCGCCTTCCTCACCGCGGCCGAGCAGAAGTACGACGTGGCCGCTGGTTCCTGGTTGGCGGTCGGCTTCTCGAACGGAGCCAACATGGCATCCGCGCTGCTCCTACGCCATCCCGAGTCGCTCGCCGGCGCAGTACTGCTGGCCGCGATGGTGCCGTTCGCGGCGGACGAACCCACTGACCACGCTCTCGCCGGCAAGCGGGTCCTCATCGTCAACGGCGACAGCGACCCGATGGCCACCCCCGAGCAGACCAGCAGGCTGACCGAGCAACTCCGCCGACGAGACGCCGACGTCGAACTACTGCCGTTCGCCGGCGGCCACACCATCGACGCCCACCAACTTCCCCACATCAAGGAGTTCATCGACGCGGGTCGTCCGAAGTAAAGGTGGCATCCGCGTCAGACACACCGCGGGGCCGGCGCCGCTTCTATTCGCGCCAGCCGGTGAGGTCGACGGACTTGGCGGTGTCGACGCGGAAGGCGAGCTTGATCGCGAGTTCGGCGCCGGGGGCCAGGTCGAGCTTCCAGGTGAGGACGCCGAGGTCGGTGGTTTCGGCCGGCTCCGGTTCGGCGGTGATCGGCTTGACGGCGATCTCGTGATCGCGTGCTACCGGCAACTGATCGAGGACCGTGACCCGGGCCTTGCGTGGGGTGTGGTTCTCGATCCGGGTTTCGTACTCGACCTCACGCCGGCGGGTCGATCCGAGGGTCGCCTTGCTCGCGGTCCGGCGTACCAGCTTCCGCTCGACGCGGATCCGGTCGTCCAGGCCGAGGGCGAGTTCGACGTCTTCGCCGGGGGCCCACAGCGGCAGCGCGGTCGAGCCGACGAAGTCCGCCTCGTGGAAGACAGCGGCTCGTCCGGCGGGCAACGTGTGGGCTGACGAGTTCACGACCGTGGCCCGCAGATGGACGTCGGCTGACCGGACCGGCGCAGTGATGTAGTCCAGCTCGGTATCGAGGTCGACGGACGCGATCGTCGCACGGTGTGAGGCGCCGTCCGCGGGCACGGCAACCGGTCTCGGCGGGGTGTAGGTCGCTGCTGTGACACCCTGCTCGACGGTCGCGCCGAGGTCGGCGAAGGCGGGCGCCGCTGCCACCGCTTCAGCCTGAAGGTTCGCGGCGCCGAATGCGGCAGCCCTGGTTGCGTCACGACCCAGTGAGACGGTGCCCGGCGCGACCGGTACCGGCGGGTGGTGGCGGTCGAGGTACCAGGGGTCGAGCTCGGGTACTTTCGCGGTCGCCATCGGGCGGGCGGTCGACAGGGTGAGGTCGCACTCGGGCCAGTCCTCGCCGGTGCGTTGGGTGATCAGGCCGTACCAGCTCAGGGTCAACCGATCGCCCGTGAGGCGGACGTCGTACGAGCTGGTCCAGCCGGCGCCAGGTACGACGTACGAAAGCTCCACCTCCACCTCCGCCTCGGAAACCAGAGCCAACCCGACGGCAGCCGAGCGGCGGTCGGGAGTGCGTTGCTCCGCGACTGCGGCAAGTCGACGGTCGGCAGCCGCGAGGCGCTCCTCGGCCTCGTGCCGCTGCTTGGCCAGCCGCCGTCGCTCCGACCGTACGGCGGAGAGCCGGCTGACCAGCGACTCGGTGAACTCTCCCAACTCGACGCTCGCTTCGCCGGCGGCAAGGGTCCGCGCGAAAGTGCCTCCAGCTCGCCGGCCCAACTGTGCCAGGAACGTGTCGAGCTGGACCTGGACCTCATCGGCGTCGGCCAGCTCCTCGACCTCGGCCTGGGCCTCGCGGCGTTGGCGCTCCAGCTCGGCTACGGTTTCGTCCGGCGCCTGCGGATGATGCCGCATCGCCACGTCCACGCCGAGCACGGTTGCCGGTCCCCGGCCGGAGACCCGGACAGAGTCTTCCTGCAAGGCAAGCGGTAGCGACTCGACGTACACCGTCTGGTCGCCAGCGGGCGCGGTAATCGTGCCCCGTCGGGTGATCCTGGCCCGGTCCGGATAAACGACGACAGCCACGATCGGGGCGTCCACCACGAGTTCGCTCATTCCCCGACAGTAGCCGCCAGCCGACGCCATCAGCGGTGGGCTCGTGCCTGTACGAACGACGTCAGGGGCTCGGGTGGCCGGACCAGCGGGAGAGGGTCATGGCGCGGTGGCCGGCCGGTACGGCGTCGATCAGCCCGTCCTGTCAGGGGACATAGGGAAGCGTGGGCGGTGACCCGTGGAGCTGCAGCATGATCTGCCGTGCGGTCTTCGCGGGATCGAGCACCTCGTCGGATCCCTCTGGAGTTCGGAAGGTGAGGCTGAGGATGACTGTCGCGACCCTGGCGGTGAAGGCGATGTGCAGATCATCGGGAGCGGCGCCTGTTCGCTTGAGCAGCGCCTGCTCCAGGAGGCGTTCCTCGTCTCGAAACCACTCGAGCACGCGCGCGAACGGTTTCGGATTCTCGGTGAGCATTTCCTTGAGCCGTGCGTGGACCTCGAGGCTGGCCTGGAGCTCGAGCAAGGCCAAGATGGCTTTGCCGACTACCACGGCGACGTCCTCGTCCGCCGGACGCCGGGCCACCTCGGCCGCCATCACCCCCGGATCGCCGAGGGGTTCCATGACGATGGATTCCTTGTTCAGAAAGTAGCGATACAGGGTCGACGACCCGATGTCGGCCTGCTGTGCGATCTCCTCCATGGTCGTTTCCTCATAGCCGTCCCGCCCGAACAACTCCATCGCCGCAGCGAAGATGACCTGCCGCGTTCTAGCCGCATTGCGCTCACGAAGCCCCATCAGGCGAGTGTACCTGTCATGACAGCTGCACCCGTTATGATAGGTACTCTAAAGTTGGGATAGTCTCCCATAGAGGCAGAGTGCCTCGCCAAAGGAAGGGGTACTCGTGGCCTGGCTGCTGTACAAGATCGGTCGGTGGTGCTTCGGACACCGCATCGTCGTCATCGCCGGATGGTTGCTGGCCTTCGCGGCCACTGGCTTGGGTGCCGCGACGCTGTCCGGCCCAACCCAGGACTCGTTTTCGCTGCCAGGGCTGGAATCGACCCGCGCGTTCGATCTGATCAAACAGCGGACGCCCCAGGCCGTGACGGATGGCGCGATCGCCCAGGTGGTGATCCAGGCGCCGCAGGGACAGCAGTTGACCACCGAAGCGGCGAAGCAGCAGATCGCCGCGGCTGTGAAGACGGCGACGACCGGGCACGTGGTCACCGTCACCGACCCGTTTGCCGCGGGGACAGTCACCCCGGACGGGCGGACCGCCTATCTCACCGTCAACTACGACCGGCCGACGGTAGATCTCGACGACTCCGACAAGGACGCGATAGAGCACGCTGCGTCATCGCTGCGCGCTGATGGCCTGACTGCGATTGTGGGCGGGAATGCGTTCCCCGACGAGAGTGCCGAGGGGTCGGCTGAAGTCATCGGCGTCGTGATCGCCCTGGTCGTGCTGGCGATCACCTTCGGGTCGCTGCTGGCGGCGGGGATGTCGCTGCTGACCGCGCTGATCGGTGTCGGCATCGGCCTGACCGGAATCACCACGCTCACCGGATTCGTCGAACTGAGTTCCACCACACCGATTCTGGCCCTGATGCTCGGGCTCGCGGTCGGTATCGACTACTCACTGTTCGTCATGTCGCGCTACCGCCAAGAGGTGAAATCCGGCCGGTCACGCGAAGACGCCATGGGGGTGGCGATCGGTACGGCCGGCTCGGCCGTGGTCTTCGCGGGCCTGACGGTCATCATCGCGCTCGCCGGCCTCGCCGTCTGCAACATCAGCTTCCTCACCCAGATGGGCTTGGGTGGCGCCGCGACCGTCGCGATCGCGGTGTTGATCGCGTTGACCCTGTTGCCGGCCGTCGTCGGCCTGGGTGGTTCGCGTGTCACCGGCGGACGGCGAGGCCTGGTCACGTGGTGGCTCACCAAGCGCGAAGGCACGCCGGGCGATGACGGGGTGCGCCCGGTCGGCCGGCGGTGGGCCGACTTCGTCGTCAAACACAGGGTTTCCACCTTGCTGGCCGGTCTCGGTATCGCCCTGGTCGTCTCCATCCCGGTCTTGTCGATGCAGATCGCGCTGCCCGACGACGCGAGCGCCCCGGCTGCGTCCGGCCAACGCCAGGCCTATGACCTGATCGCCCAGAATTTCGGGGCCGGTGCCAACGGGCCGCTGCTGGTTGTCGTGGACACCCAAGGCGCCAAGGATCCCGTGGCTGCCGTGCAAGCGGCGACCGCGATGGTCAGCGGTGTCCACACCGACATCACTTCTGTCGTACCGGCTGCCGATCCGTCCAAGCCGGCGACGGTCACGGCGCTGCGTCAGCAGCTACAGGCGGTCAACTTCGCGAGCATCACCGTCATCCCGCGGAGCGGACCCGCCGCGGCCGAGACCAAAGAACTGGTCGGAACCCTCCGCGACGCGCTGGCCGGGCTCGAGAATCAGACCGGAGCCCGCGCGCTGGTCACCGGCAGTACGGCGGTCGGCGTCGATATCGCCAGCAGTTTGAGCAGTGCGTTCCCGATCTACCTCATCGTGGTCGTCGGGCTGGCGTTCTTGCTGCTGGTCCTGGTGTTCCGATCGTTGCTCGTGCCGCTGAAGGCGGCGCTGGGGTTCGTGATGTCCGTCGGGGTCGCCCTTGGCACTACCGTGGCGGTCTTCCAGTGGGGATGGCTGGCGAACCTCATCGGCCTCGACTCGACCGGGCCGGTCGTGTTCATCCTGCCGCTGCTGCTGACCGGCATCCTGTTCGGTCTCGCGATGGACTACGAAGTCTTCCTGGTGACCCGCATGCGGGAGGAATTCGTGCACGGGACTCCCGCGCGCAAGGCGATCGCCGTCGGATTCCAGCACAGCGCCCGGGTCGTCACCGCCGCCGCGATCATCATGATCGGCGTCTTCGGTGCCTTCTCCCAGGGGGACAACGTGATCATCAAGAGCATCGGCTTCGGCCTGGCGGTCGGGGTCCTCGCCGATGCGTTCCTCGTCAGGATGATGATCGTCCCGGCGCTGATGGCCATCGTCGGCCGGCACATGTGGTCACTGCCTGGATGGCTGGACCGGATCCTGCCGACCCTCGACATCGAAGGTCAGAGCCTCACCCGCCATCTCGACGTACCGGTCACTGAGGAGAAGGTCGACAGTCTGCGGTGAGATAGGCAGGGGAGTGCGTACGAGGTGGTCGGCGGCCCTGCGCGAGTGCGGAGGGCCGCCGTGTTCACCTAGCGGTTGTCAGAGTCCGGCGCACTGGCCTGACTTCGGGCCGGAGACGGAGTTGGGTCGGCCTGCGTTGGTCGGGGCGGGGGAGTTGCCCGTACAGGACAGCGGCCCGCTGATGTGGTTGCCGGAGACAATCGTCGAGCCGGTGTTGTTCCGCAGTACGAGCGGACCGGCAATGGTGGTGCCGTCGATCGTCACCTGACCCACTGAATCGCTGACATTCACCGGACCTCTCACCGTCGCCGGCGCGCACTCGCCCTGCTGATTGCCGAGCCACACCCGGGTTCCACCCGTCACGCTCACCGGCCCCGACACAGTGGTGCCGCAGAGCAGAACGTTTCCTGCTCCGGACGCCGTCACCGGGCCGCGGAATTCAGACCCGGATGCATAGAGTCCGGCACCCGCGGCCACCTTGACGGGTCCCGAGACAGTCGCGCCGGCGAAGCACGTGACGCCCGAGGACACGGTCAACGGGCCGTTGTGCGTCCCGGTGACCATCGTCGTACAGGACGGCACGCCGGTCGCGACGAACGGCACGATCCAGGTCTGGCCCTGACGGCTGTAGGTGACAGTCCCGTGGTACGCCCCGTCCGCCGGATAGGTGTGGCTCCCGTTGACGGTCATCAGGCTTCTGCCCTGACGTTGGCTCGTCACGTAATCGCGCGCAGCGATTCCTGCGGCCTCGGTCGGGGATCCGTCGCCCCAATCGATCGTGGAGGTGAACTCACCAGGCGGAGTCGAGCCCGCAGCCAGGCGTCCCAGCGGTGCATTGGTGACGGTCTTGTCCACACCGAAGCGGGTGACCGTGCCCATCGACTCCGGACTCCAGGTGACCTGGGCGATGGAGCCGAAGTTCACGTTTGCGAAGGCCCATCGAGGTCCGGCAGCGCTGAGCCGTTGGCGATATGCGTCGTAGTCCTGGGTGAGGACCTTGGGAGACCATGCCTTCTCGAGGATCCCGGCCAGCCGCGGGAAGACCATGAACTCGTTGGTGGCCAGCCCACGCATCTGCTCGCCCCAGATGGGCGCCTCGATGCCGATGATGTCCGCCGCCTTCGGGCCCCCGTACGCCGGTTGCGCCCAGACGGACCGGTACTTCTCATAGACCCACTCGGGATCCCACGAGTAGGACTTGTCGAGTTCGGTCCGTGGCGTCCGGCCGGGCGATCCGTCGTACCCGAAGTCGAGATAGGAGTTCCATTCCGGGGTCGTGATGACGTCGCGGCCCTGGTTGAACCACTCGGGCTTGATCAGCGGGGGACCGCCACCGGTGTAGTCGGACCAGTAGTGGTTGATTGACGTCGAGCCCGGCGCGTATCCCTCGAGCGCTGGATTCCAGCCCATCATCCGCTTGCCGGTGCCGTTGACGATGGTCTCCATCTGACCGATCCACCACTTGTAGTCCTCGTGGGGCATCCCGATGGCCTCGTCACCGCCGATGTGGATGATCGGTGCGGGAGAGATCGCGGCAAGCTGGGCGATGGCGTCGCGCCAGAACGCGAGCGCCCGCCCACTCGCCGGGTCGTTCGGGTTGGTGCAGAACCGATCGGTCTGGGTCTGGCCCTGGCAGCCCATCACCGCGACACCGCCCAGGGATCTGACCGCCGCCGTGGCGTGGGCCGGGCCCTCGAGCTCCGGGACGATCTCGATGAACCGGTCGGCGGCGTACTCGACCAGGCCCTTGAAGTCCTCTTGCGTGTAGAAGCCCGCGATACAGCCCGCTCCGTTGCACCCGGTGCCGTCCAGAGCCGGGTAGCCCTTGATCTCCAGGCGCCAGGACTGGGAATCGCTCAGGTGCAGGTGCAGTTGGTTGCCCTTCAACGCCGCCAGTTGGTCGATCATGGATCGGGTCTCGGTCACGGTCAGGAAGTTGCGGGCCGGGTCGAGCTGAAGACCTCGATGCTGATAGCGCGGGTAGTCGAGGACCGTGATCGGCTGTGCTGTCCACGGCCCCACGCCGGCGATCGACGAGTTGATTGCTGCTGGCAACAGCTGTCGAAGGCTCACGAATCCGTTGAACAGGCCGTGGGCCTGGGGTGCGACGATCTTCACGCCTGTGGTGGACACGGTGAGGGAGTAGCCCTCGGCCGCGTTGGCTGCTGGGAGGCCGGGCACCGAGTTGAGGCTCAGTGAGATGTCGGCTGCCGTCGCGGAACCTGTCACCACAGGGATGACGAAGCCGGTGGCCGGTCGCAGGTAACCGGCGAGGACCTCAGCCGTGGCGGTGAGGGCGCTGCTGGAGACGACGATCCGGGACTTGTCCGTGAGCTTCCACGGCTGACCGGTGCCAGGCGTCTGCTGCACCGGTACGGGAATGATCTGCCCCACGACCGGCGCCGGCTTGGGGCCGGACCAGATCTCGAACTCGTTGATCGTGTACCCGGTGGTCGACGTCGTGGCGAGGGCTTGCATCCGGACACACGAGATCGGGTCCGAGCGATCGATCACCTGGGAATCCTTGTCGCTCGGATTCACCACGTGGGTGACCGTCGACCAGGTCTGGCAGTCGGCGTCCGTGGAGACCTGCAGGTCGTACTCCGTCGGCTTGGCCGGCGAAGTCCAGCGGCTGAACACCTCATAGACCGGGGCGGGCGTGGCCAGCTTGACCTGGAACCAGTCCTGGGTGGGGTCGTAGCCGTTGCCGACCGACGCGTAGTTCGAGGTCCATCCGTTGTGCACGAACACGTCGGTTGCGTTGGCGGGCGAGTACGTCGCCGCGGGTGCAGTCAGGCGTTGGGACTTGGCGGAGGCGACCGCGCCCGGCAGGAGCGCGAGGTTGACGCTCTCGGCCGCGGCGGGCGTCGTTGGTGTGTCGGCGGAAGCCTGTCCCACTGTCAGAACTGCGGCTACCAATGCGCCGATGGTCAGAGCGGGGACGGCGCGGGGCCGGAACCGATGGCCTGCGGATTGTCTTCCCTCGGGTGTCGGCGACGAGAACGAGAGTCTCACGTAACTCCTTACCGGTGCAGGGCGGTGTCACACGGTCTGGAAGGCGACCATACCGGCGATCTTCCGCCCCACTCACCGAAGGTGCAACAACACCAACGCCTGGTAACTCGCATCGTGAGAACCGATCGAGTCGAGCAATGCTGGTGGCTGTCAGTCGCAGTTGTCGCAGATCCCGTTGGCTGGGGTCTGGAGGTTGCAGCTGGGGCACTTTTTGATTGGGCGCTCGTCGATAGCGGCCTTGCGGGCTCGCGAGCGGGCGGCGCCGAGCTTCGGCGGGATCATCGCACTGCCACCACCGGCCGGCAGACCGGCCGCTTCGAAGTGACGGTAGTTGGCGAGGCGCTCGTGAGAGGCATGGACATCCGGGTCCGGGGGAGTGGTACCCGTCGCTGCACCCACGATGGCGGCGTACCCGTCGAAGACGCTCTCGTCCGGGTTGACGCACAGCGCCGACAGCATCGGCTCACCCCGCCGCAGACTCTCCGCGGACACCTCGGCGAGCACGCCACCGATCCACTGCCGGGCCGGTTGCTTCGTCCGGATACCGGTCAGCTCCTGGACGCCGGTCGCGATGTCCTTGTGCTGCACGAGCGCCTGGTACTTCGTGGCTGCGGCGAGCAGCATCTCCCGCGCGGCGCCCGCCCACTCGCTCCGTGCGGTGGCCACGCCCACATCGGACACTTCGCGCCAAGCGCGCTCCGCTACATCCGGCAATTCGTGGTCTGGCGCGGCGACATCGAAAGTGGACACTCGCAGACCCTAGCCGGGTCACGTCCAATCGGCGAAAGCCGCCGCTTCAGGAGGAGGCGATCAGACCCGTGCGGACGTCAACCACGATCGCGATTCAGCTGGACTTCCCTGGTGGTCGCTCACCGTTCTCTGGCGCCTCGGGTGTCTGCGCGGTGGGATCGACTGATTCACCGGGACCGAAGGTGACCTCGATTGTTTCGGCGGACTTGTGGCGCTGGGCCTGGGCGTACATCGCGTAGGCACGATGGTCGGCTGGTGTCAGGTCGGTGGCCGAGTCGGTGAACAGGGCCAGCAACGAGCGTGGGTAGAGACGGTACGCGATCACCGAGTTCAGTTCGGCGCCGATCACGGCGATCACCGACGCGGCGTAGATGAGTCCGATCAGCCCCAGTGTCAGCGCGAAGACGCCGTTCACCTCGCTCGCCTTGGCCAGCACATCGTTGACGTAGATGCCGCCCAGCCGTTCGAGCAGGTGCCAGCCGAGGGCGGTGAGGAACGCCCCCGGGATGATCTTCCGAAAGGCCGGCCGAGGCGTCGTAGCCGGGCGCAGGCACAGGGTCAGCATGGCAGTGAGCACGAGGATGGAGCCGACGGAAACGAGCCATCCCATGTTGTTGGCGAACGCACCGGACAGCGACGCCTGGCTCCCGACCAAGACCGTCAGGGTGGCGAAGCTGAGTACGGTGAGACCGGCCAGGGACAGCAGCGCCCCGGACCGCAGCCGCCCACGGAACGGATCGGGGCGTCCGTTACGGGGGACTCCCCAGGTCACGTTGACCGCGTTCTGCACCGCCTGCCCGAGCCCGATCACGCCGTACACCGCGGCGAGCGAGCCGACGATGACGGCCGTGGTGCTGCCTTGCAGACCCTGAGGGGTCGCCAGTTGGGTACCGACGATCGGGAACTCCTTGAGCGCCGACTGCAAGACGGCATGCTGCAGATCCTCGTTCCCCTGCAGCACGAACCCGAGAACGGATGAGGAGATCAGCAGCATCGGGAAGATCGCCGCGAAGGCGTAGTAGGTGACGATCACCGCGAGATAGCTGCCCTGGTCGTCGAAGAACTTGTAAACCACGGCGAGCGGGAACCCGAGCGGCCGATGCCGACGCTGCGCAGCGTCCAGCCGCCGCCCCAAGGTACTCACCCCCCAACCGTACGATCCCCACCCCGGATCTACTCAGCGCCGCCCCGACCATCGAACAAGCTCCACGGCCACCACATCGGCGTCCCCATTGCGGTGGGGCCGCAGCGAACCAGCTAACCCTCTCGAGAAGCTGAGACTCCCTCGGCAAGGTTCTACCTTGTCATTGTGACGGCGACTCGGGCTGCGATGGCGGCGTTGTTGCGGGCCAGGGCGAGGTTGGCCGGGATGCTCTGGCCGTCTGTTTCCTTCTCGATCCGTGCGAGGACGTAGGGGGTGACGGCGGGGCCGGTGACTCCCGCGCTCGCGCTCGCGTCCAGGGCGGCGGCCAGTACGGCGCTGATGCGTGACTCCGGGATCTCGTCGACCACGGGGATCGGGACGGTCAGTAGGACGCCGGTGGTCGGCCGCGCCCGATACCGCAGTACGTCGCAGACTGTCTGCTCGTCGTCGACTCGGTGGGGGATCGGCAAACCACTCGACCGCGTGTAGAAGGCGGGGAACCAGTCGTGCTGCCAGCCCAGGACCGGGACGCCCGCGGTCTCGAGGTACTCGAGTGTCCGTGGCAGGTCGAGGAAGGCCTTGGCGCCGGCGGAGACGGTGATGACCGGGTGGTTCGCGATGGCGTCGAGGTCGGCCGAGACGTCCCCGGTGAGTTCGGATCCACGGTGGACGCCGCCGATGCCGCCGGTGGCGAAGACCGAGATGCCTGCCGCGTGGGCCAGCGCAACCGTCGCCGAGACCGTGGTGACGCCGACATCCCACTTCTGTGCGCGCGCCACCGACAGATCGCGCTCGGCCACCTTTCGCGTGCCCTGCAGCACTCGCTTCTCTTCGTCCGGCGCGAGCCCGAGATGGGGCCTGCCGTCGAGGATCGCGGCCACGGCCGGTGTGGCGCCGTGATCGAGAATTGCCTGCTTGCAGACCTCGAGTGCATCGGCGTTCGCGGGGGCGGGCAGGCCAAGAGTCGAGAAGATGGTCGACTCGAGCGCGACGACCGCCCGGCCTTCGCCCAAGGCCTGCGCCACGTCATCGGAAAGGACGGCCGCGGCGTTGTCAGTCACGAACAGCTCCCTGTTCTGCAGTGGTCAGAATGGCGCCAGGTTGAGTGAGAGCCCTGCTGGCGAGGCTGTGGCCGGCTTCAACCGCCTCGACAGGCTCGGCGTTGTCCAGTACGGCGGCCAGGAAGCCTGCCGCGAACGCATCGCCGGCGCCGGTCGTGTCACGTACGTCGTCGACCGGGGCCGGCCGGACGGTTGCAGACTTGTTGCCAGCGGCATGGATCTCGGTGGGATCCCTGCCGTTCTTGACCACAACCGTCGTGTTGGGATCGACGAGTTCTCGCAGCGAGCCGATGCCGGCTTCGACCCCGTTCGCGAAGACGTACGTCGGCTGCAGAGTTCTGATCAAAGCACGGAAGGCTGCGGGCCCGACAGAATCGATGAGAGCGACAGAGGCCGCATCGATGGTGAGGATCGCGCCCTCGGCGCGTGCGATTTCGGCCGCCCGGCGGAGAACCGGCCAGGACGGCCCGGTCAGCGAGTACGCCGAGAGGTGGTACGCCGCGGCGCCGGAGATCCACGAGTCCGGAACATCGGCGAGTTCGGCCGCGGCGGCTCGGTCCGGGAACATCGTGCGCTCTCCGGAGGCATCCACCAAGATGACGATGGTGCCGGTCCGACCCTGGCGCTGGACCTTGGGATCAACGCCTGCCACGACCAGGTCCCGCACCAGTGCCTCGCCGACCAGGTCGTCCCCGACCCGGCCGACGAACCGAACCGAAGGACCGAGGCTGCTGGCGAAAACGGCGACATTGGACGCCGCGCCGCCTCGCATGCGCTGGATTCGCGCCGGGTTGTCCGTCCCGGACCGCGGCGCACCAGCTGACCAGACCACGACGTCCTCGACCAGGTCGCCGATACACACCAGGACGCCCGGATGGTGGCTCATAGGGCCACACTATGGCGGCGAGGGGCCCGAGGAGGTGAGATAGGCGTATGACGGTCCAGCTCAATCACACGATCGTGCACTCCCGGGACAAGGACGAGTCGGCTCGGTTCCTCGCGGAAATTCTAGGAGTCGCCGAGCCTGCGCCGTACGGGCCGTTTCTGGTCGTGCAGGTGGGTGAGGTGTCCCTGGACTTCGCTGACGAATCTGGCCCGATCACCCCGCAGCACTACGCGTTCCTGGTCAGCGAACCGGAGTTCGATGGGATCTTCGGGCGCATTCGAGAACGCGGCTCGGACTATTGGGCCGATCCCTTCCGGCGACGGCCGGGGGAGATCAACACCAATGACGGTGGTCGTGGCGTGTACTGGCTGGATCCGAACGGCCACGTCCTGGAGATCATCACCCGCCCGTATGGCGGCTAGCGGTAGCGGATCAAGATGAAGCGCCGCGCTTGAGCTCGAGTACGGGGATTGTGCGTAGTCCGGCGGTCTGGCGTTCGTACTCGGCGAAGCCTGGGTAGCGGTGGGCTTGTTCGCCGTAGATGCGGTCGCGGTCGGGGCCTGTCACCTCGCGGATGGTGACGTCGTACGTCTCGGTCCCGCGCTCGATCGTGGCGTTGCCGGCGGCAACGAGGTTGGCGTACCAGTCCGGATTGGTGGGGGCGCCGCCCTTGGTGGCGAAGACGTAGATGGTGTCCGGATCGGTCTCGTGCGCGAGGTACATCGCCGGAGTCACGTACTCCCGCCCGCTCTTGCGCCCGCGGTGATGCAGCAGCGTCACCGGAGCGCCTTCGAAGGGGCCGCCGACCCTGCCTTCGTTGGCTCGGAACTCCGTGATGGTCTGGTTGTTCCAATCACTCATCTCGCGCTCCTTCGGCTAGGCGTCATGGAGAGTCTTCGCCGAAGGCAGGTGAGGTGGCATCACCGGATTCTGGTGATTCACGTCGTCAGTACCGGTAGGAGATTGGGATTTGGGGCGTCGGGTACTGATGGGAGGGTGCTTGTTGCTGAGCGATACCGGGTGGGTCATTCCTTGGGCCGTGGTGGGATGGGTGAGGTTTTCCAGGCCATCGACGAACAACTGGGGCGCCCGGTCGCGGTGAAGTTGATGCTGCCGTCCGCCGGCGATTCGTCGTCAGCCGAGCGGTTTCGCCGGGAGGCACGAGCGGCCGCGAGGCTCAGTGATCCGCATCTGGTTGCTGTCTACGACTTCGGGCAGCAGGGCGATCAGTTCTTCCTGGTCATGGAGCTGGTCGAGGGCCGTACGGTTGCCGCGGAGCTTGCTGAGCATGGGCCGCTGCCGAAGGACCGCGCGATCGACATCGTCGAGCAGAGTGCGGCAGGTCTTGCCGTGGCGCACGACCAGGGTGTCGTCCATCGGGATGTGAAGCCGGGCAACCTGCTGATGACGCCGGCCGGCATGGTGAAGGTGGCGGACTTCGGGATCGCGCATCTTGCGGGTGACGGCGCGACCACGCTGACGGCGCCCGATCAGATCATCGGCAGCACCCGCTATCTGGCCCCGGAGCGGGCCCGGGGTGGGCAGGCCGGCAAGCCTGCGGATGTCTACTCGCTGGGCTGCGTGCTCTACGAGCTGGTGACCGGCCAGCCGCCGTTCACGGCCGAGCATCCGGCCGCGATTCTGTATCAGCACGTCGACACCCAGCCGGCGCCGCCGAGCGCGACCCATCCCGACCTCGCCGGCGCCTTCGAGACGGTGCTGCTCCGGATGCTCGCCAAGGATCCCGCCGACCGGCCGTCCGCCGCCGAGATCGCGGCCGGCGCTCTCCGCGCGCTGCCGGACGAAGCCCGTACTGCGGCCGTGGCGCCCGCGGCGCCGGGAGAGGTCGGCGGTCAAACCACCGCGGCATTCACACCAGGTGGCGTGAGCGTCGATCAATCCGAGTCGATCGCAGGCGCAGCATCAGCAGCCGACCGGTCGCGACGGCAGGTCTTGATGGCCGGAGGGATCGCCATTGTCGCTGCGGTTGCGGCGCTGGCCGCAGTACTGCTGCTCAACAATGACGGACCGAGATTGCCGTCGACCAGCGACGTGGGTCCCAATCCGGGGATCAGTTCCGGTACGCCGGGGGCCACGTCGAGCACTGCGCCCACAGTCGGTCAGAGCCCGACCAGCGGGACGAGTCAAGCTACGCAAAGCACCTCGCCGACGCCTTCGCCAAGCAGCTCGCCACAACCCTCGACCACGCCGCAGACGCCGTCACCATCGATAAGCACCCCGTCCCCGTCGCCGAGCGCGCCCTCCCCGAGCACACCCACTACTCGACCCACCCCGTCGCCGACGCCGAGCCCCTCGCAACCTGATCCGACGAGCACACCACCAACAGGCACGCCATCACCGAACACCCAGTAGCGGCGAAAACCGGGAGCCAGGCGTCGCCGGGGCGACTAAGGTCGAAGCTGGTCCCCGACGAGGAGGTCCCGTGTTCCAGCCACTACTGGCGTCCGCGACTAGAGCCGTTGAAAAACTCCGTGACATCGGTGAACCCCTACCCGACGACCTGACCAGCCAGCTGGCAAAGCTGGCCGACGACACCCAGACCGACGCCGTCAGGTCCGCCAAAGTCGAAGAACTCCTGCGCCCCTACGTCCTCGCCGACGTCGAGATCGACGAGCAGGGCCTGACCGCGACTACGCCGGGTGCTGCGCCACCGCGACTTGTTCAGCACGGGTGGCGAAGCTTCCTGGTCCGTGTCGCCAACCCGCATCGGTTGCTGGGGGATCTGTCCGCGCCGTCGAATTCTGTGCTCGGGCTGGTCGACCACCACAGTCACGCTGCGCGGATCACGCTGGCCGACACGTTGACCGTCGTACCGCGGATCGAGCGCGCCTGGCTGCAGGCGAAGCTCGCCGGTCCGACCGACGTGTCCGGCCTGGACGTCGAGTACAAGGTCATCAGCCTGTACAGCCGAGATGGCGGCAGCCGCAGCGGCGAGCTGATGTTCCTCCTCGCGGTGGAGGAGGCGACGGAGAGCCTGACCCGGCCGCCGTCCTCGAAGGCCTGGCAGCGGATGGGATTCGAGAGCCGTCAGTACGCCGGGAGGTTCGACTTCGACTGCCTCCCCGCCCGCGACATCCGGTTCGACATCCGGGAGCCGGACGGCAACAGTACTGTGGCGGCGCTGACTGTCCGGGATTCCCAGCGGCGGGCGTATCCGTCGAAGGCGATGCGGCTGGCGCCGGACATGTTCTTCCACGAACACGTCTACCGGGCGACGGGCGAGGTGATCACGCTCCCGGCCGGTCAGTACGAGATCTCGGCCCGCCGCGGACCGGAGTACCGGGAGGTCCGTCTCGAAGTCGATCTGTCGGCCGACAGCGAGGCGGTCACGATCGAGCTCGATCGGTGGGCCGATCCTGCCGCCCGTGGCTACTACTCGGGTGACCCGCACATCCACGCCGGCGGTTGCTCGCACTACAGCGTGCCGTCGGAGGGCGTCACTCCGGAGACGATGATCCGGCACGTTCGCGGGGAAGGGCTCTGGATGGGCAGCGTGCTCACCTGGGGACCGTGCTACTACCACCAGAAGCAGTTCTTCAGCGGCTTGTCCATCAGCCCGCGCGCCGAGCTGGAGTATCCCGCCATGCAGCAGGCCCAAGGTATGACGTGGGATCCGCAGGACACCGACCGCGACAGCCAGAGCCTGCTCCGGTACGACCTCGAGGTGTCGGGTTTCCCGTCCAGCCATTCCGGTCACGTCATCCTGCTGGGGCTCACCGACCAGGACTATCCCGGCACCCAGCTGATCGAGGACTGGCCGTCGTGGAACCTGCCGGTCATGCGCTGGGGCCACGCGCAGAACGCGATGGTCGGGTACGCGCACTGCGGTCTCGGCCTCTCGGTCGGAACCGACGAGTTGCCGAACTACGTCATCCCGGGGTTCCAGTCGATCGGTTCCAACGAGATCATCGTCGATGTGCCGCTCGGCGCCGCCGACTTCCAATGCGGTGCCGAGTTCGCTCCGGCCGCCGAGCTCAACCTCTGGTACCACCTGCTGAACGTCGGCTACCGCACCCTGATGCTCGGAGAGACCGACTATCCCTGCATCTACGACGACGGCCCGGGAGTCGGGCGCACCTACGTCCGACTGCCTGAGCCGCCGCATGGTGAGCAGGCCTTGGAGGCGTGGCTCGGTGGGCTGAAGGAGGGCCCGTCGTACTTCGGCGACGGCCGCAGCCACGTCTACGACTTCGCCGTCGACGGCTCCGTGGGTCGTGAACTTGCAGTCGATGCTCCGGGACCGGTCAAGGTGACCGCGACGGTCGCGGCCTGGTTGCCCGAGCAGCCGCCCGCGGCGCCGGCGGTGGGCCAGCCGGTGTACTCCGCACCCGTCGGCTGGCATCTCGAGCGGTCGCGGATCGGCCAATCCCGCAATGTGCTCGTCGAGGTCCTGGTGAACGGCGTTCCGGTCAGGACGCAGGAATTACTTGCGGACGGCAACGAGCAGGAGATCGAGTTCGCCGTGGACCTGGAGCGTTCGTCCTGGATCGCGCTGCGGATCCTGCGCAGTGTCCACACCCAGCCGATCTTCGTCGAGATCGCTGGGCGGGCGATCCGGGCGTCGCGCCGCAGCGCGCAATGGTTGCACGACTCGGTCGACGCGCTGTGGAAGGCGAAGTCCGGGTTCATTCGCGAGACCGAACGACCGGCGGCGCGGGAAGCGTACGACGCCGCCCAAGCCACCTATCTGGTCCGGAGCAACGAATGTGAGGTGGACTGATGGCTCACGGCGAACCCGCGGGCTGTTGCGGGCCGGTCGACACCGCGGCACCGATTTCGGTCACGATCAACCCGGAGGCACGGGTGAATGTCGCCCGGACCGAGAACCGGGTGGAGAGCCTGACTATCGGCGACTGGCACACGATCGACTTCCCGATCGTCAACACCGGTTACGTGACAGGTCCGCTGGTGATCGAGGGCGACCAGGTCCCGAACGTCGAGCTGGACCTCCCGGTGCACGAGCTGACCGGCGAACCACGCCAGGAGGGTGGCTTCCGGGTCCGCTTCGACGTACCGACGACCGTGGACCTCACCCTGACCTTCCGTGCCCTCGGAGCACTCGGAGGCCTGGCCATCCACAGCTCCCTCCACCTGATCCTCCGCTCTCACGTCGCCGTGCACACCTGAGGAGGGACATCCATGAGCGAGATTGCAAGATCCGAAGCCGTGGTCATCGATCGGTCCGATGGCAGGGACGACGGCGAGGAGTGGACCGAGAATTACACGGAGCTGCCTGGTGGCGCGGGGATCTCGCTGATCCTCGAATCCACCACCAAGGAGGGCGTCGGTCCTCGCCTGCATCTGCACCACTATCCCGAGACCTTCATCATCCGGCGAGGCTCAGCGACCTTCACCGTCGGCGACGCCCAGATCGTCGGCAAGGCCGGCCAGATCCTCATCGTGCCTGCCGAGACACCCCACAAGTTCTCGACCGGCCCGGACGGCTACGAAGCCATCCACATCCACGAAAGCTCCACCTTCGAAACCGTCTGGCTCGAGTGACCTGCCCCGCCGATCCGCAGGCCTCCGCGCAGAGGCCTGTGGATCGGCACTTGCGGGCGCTTAGGGCAGCTGAAGCAGCGTGGCGTTGGCCCAGTCCGCGTGGTCAGAGTTGTTGCCGTCGCCGGCGTCGGTGACACGGAGCAGCAGCTTCTGAACTCCCATCACGTCGAGGTCGATCTGCTGCGGCGGGGAGTCGGCCCGGAGTACGGGGGACTGGTACACCAACTCGCCGTCGGCCTCCACCTCGAAGACAACAGAAGAGTACGCAGAACCTCTCTGGAAGTCGTCAACGCCAACGAGTGCGGAGAATCGCACATCATTGGGACTGAGCTGGTAGACGATCTCCGACGCAGCGTGGGTTCCGATGCCTGTGCCGTACTCCACGCCTGCCAGGGAGATCGCTCCTCCAGAGACCGAACGGTTCTTTGCCAGCTCCCCCCATCCGATGCTTGCCGACTCCCATTCGCGATCCGACAGAGCTGAGGCTTCGAGGTCGGCTGGGAGCGCCGTCTCGCGGGTGGTTGCTGAAGGCCCCTTTCCTCGCTCGTTGTGGGAGGTGACTCGGTACTGCCAGGTCCCGGCGCCTGCCTGCGGGTCAACCCACCCGTTGCCGACCACGGACGTTGCAACAACTTGAAAGTCGTCGTCGGATCCGTCAGGGGCTCTTTCCACGGTCGCAGTCAGAGCATCGGGGGCGCTCTGCCAGGTCACGGCGACCCTGTCTCCGGATCTGTAGGCATGCAGGTTCGATGGAGCCTTGGGTGCGGCTGCAGGCATGGTCCGGAACTTGTGCGGCCCGGAGAGCACTGGCAGTTGCTGTCCTGTCTGCGCATTCACCGCGGTCACAGACCAATAGAACTGGCGGCCTGCCGCCAGACTTGTCACGGGCGCTGCAGCGCCTTCCACGGTCCAGCTTCGTACGACGTCCTTGAGCAGCGGATCGCGAGCCACGGTGACCCGGTACTCCGTCGCATTGTTCGACCGACTCCACCGCAGGACGGGATTCTGGGCCGGGACGCGGTCGGCGCCATCTTCAGGAGACAGCAACTGGAAGTCCCCGGGGTGCGTCGTCATCGCGTCGCCCCAGCGCTTCTGGTCGTTCGGGCCCATTGCTTCAGCGGTGACGTGCCCGCTCGGCGGAACCGTGACCGTGACGGAACTGACCGACTTTCCGCGCTGCAAAGCGTGGTCCGCAGTGACCTTCTTTCCGTTCACGTTGATCTTGGAATAGCCACCGTAGAAGCTGATCGTGGTCTTCAATGGCCGAGGGCCGGCGTTGTGCGTCACGGTCGTCTTCGTGCTGCCGTCGTGGCGCACGTTGATGTCGTGCGCGCCAACCATGATGTGGTCCAGATCCAGCCAGCCGATGTCCTCCGGCAGCCGCGACAGAGTGGAAACCGCATGCGAAGGCGCGTCGGGAACGACGCCGGCGAGACCTTCGACCGTCTGTGACACCAGTGTGAAGGGCACCTCGGGGTAGTCGCCGTTGGTGCCTTGCTGGACGACTTCATGGGGCTCGTCCAACGCTCCGATAATGTCCTTCATCCACGCCCAGCCCTGCTCGGAACGACCGTAGGCAAACAGAACGTCAGGCACGTAGGTGCTCGACTCGATGTTCGACCGCGGCCGCTCGGAGTACATCTGATACATGTAGTCGAGGAAGTCGTCGGTCTTCCGGCTCTTGGGATCAATGATGTCGTCGTAGGCCATGAACATCGAGTTCTCCTGGCCCCAGCCGGCCACCTGAGAGCCGTCGGGGTTGCGTCCGCGTGCGTATTCCCACGCCCCAGGCGCAACTCCCCAGTCGGTGTTGAAGTACTCGAGCAGCTCGCCGGCCCGCTTCTCGAACTGCTTGGCGATCGACTTGTCTCCGCGAGCCCGGGCGAGTTCCGCATAACCGCGGAATGCCTGGTATTGAGCAGCGATGCCGTCGCCGGCTTCGATCATCTGGTGGTCGGACCGCTCGTTGTAGCTCGCGGCCCCGTACCAGATTCCCTTCCCGGTGCCCTCGGCGACTCCGTTGGGAAGTTGCTGGTCATGCCGAGTGATGAACTCGGTCACGGCCTTCGTGTAGAAGTTCCAGAGCGTCGGGTCGTCGAGGTAGGAAGTGTCTCCGGTCCAGCGGTACTGCTCGGCGGCCTTGTCGACGAGTTCGAAGACCGCGGGCACCTCGCGAACGAAGTACGAATCGCTGGGATTGTCGACGAAGTAGGGACTGCCGTCGAAGTTGAGCGCCCACAACGGAAACCAGTCACGGGCCTCCGTCGAAGTCGCAGCATAAGCCTCCAGCATGGACCGGTTCTCCTCGTCGAGGCCGAGCAGATGAGCGCCGGATGACTGGTGCGCATAGTCGCGGATGTAGAAGGCGGTGCGGTGGGCATACCCCGCCCAGTACGACGGGATGTAGTCGGCCTGCTTCGCATCTGGGGGAACTGGTCCCTCGACATCGATCGGCCCGTGCTTGCCGGTCTGGACGTGTTGCCTGGCCCGCCACTTCGCCCAGTTGAACGCTTCAACCAATTCGTTGTTGGAACTGGCGATGACGATGCTCTTCTGCTCGGAGGTCACTGTTACGGTCCAAGTCGTGGTGTTCCCGGTGCGATCCGTGATCACGAACTGCCTCGGCTGGGCATAGTCCAACGGCTGGGTCGGATCCGGAGAGATGGTGAAGCCTGAGGGAAGTGTCACCTTCGCGACGAGATTGCTCCGATCGGACTCGTACGGGACCTGTAGGGCGACGGTGCGTTCGCCCTGATCAATTGCTGACGGTCCCTGCTGTCCCGCGATTTCGAAGTTGACCAGCTCGCGGATGTCGGCGTACACCGAAACATCGTCGAAGTTCACCCAGTTCTCGGCACTGCTCCCCACGAAGACTTCGACCCGTTGACCGACGGCAAGCTGCACCGGATCCAGCGCGTAGTGCTGATAGGACGGGTTCACGGGCAACGTCAAGGACGCAAGTACTTGACCGGAATCGCGATCACGAAGTCCAAGGACTCCTCCGGCGCCGTTCGTAGCGATCCATGCCGTCGTTGCGTAGCTGGCCGCGACATCGACCTGGAGCTGTTGAACGACCTCATACCCGCTCCCGGCATCGAGGTAGGCCAGCGCCTGTCCGGAGTGAGGGTTGTTGGTCGCGCGTCCTGATCCGGTAGAGAACACCCAGGGAGCGCCGCCCGACTCAAACCCGCCGTTCACGACAAGTTCGTGCATGCCGTCGTCTTGCGCGGCTGCGGTTGCGTTCACAGACGGTGTCAGCAGAGCGAACGTCAGCAGACCTGTCCCCACCATCTGACGAGCCCGTAACCACGCAGTGGATTTGGTGTGTTGCATTGCGAACTCCTCGATTCCGAAGTGGGTGGGCGGACCGAATCGGGCGAGTTTCTAGCCGAGCGGATCCATAACGGTCGCGCGGTGGGTGAGGCAGGTTGGCACGAGCTCGATGCGTTCCTCGCCTACGCCTCGGTGCTCGAGCAGTTCGAAAAGCATTCGCATCGCGCGCAACGAGACCTGACGAGGATCAAGTGCCACGTTCGAGACAGGCGGGTCGGCATCTGCGGCATCGTCGTCCGTAGTGAGCGCAATCAATGAAAGATCCGTTCCGGGGGCGAGGCCGGCCGCGGAGAGCATCGGTACGACCTGGTCGAGTGAGTGGCTTCCTGCGAGAAACACCCCAAGGCGTTCATTCGGAGAGTGCACCGCCTGGATTTGCTCCACTGCTGAGCGCGCACCGGCGCGGCCGAACTCGATCGGCGAGATCTCCGTGTACTTCAGGCCGCGGTCTGCCGCCTGCGCCCGCGCTGTTGTCGTGAGACGGTGAACGAAGTTCAGGCCCATCTCCGTCATCGCTGCCGGGTAGCCAATGAGGGCAACACGATCATGTCCGGTGGTGGCGAACTCATCGATCACGAGTCGTGCGGCGCTCTCGAAGTCGAGATCAACACAAGTCAGGCCCTCGTGCTCGTTGGGAATGCCGATCATGACGACTGGCACGCCGAGCTCCACGGCGATATCGATGCGGTCGTCATCGAACGCTTTGGCCTCCATCAGGATGATCCCGTCACACAGTCGGCGTCGGGCGATCCGGCTCAATCCCTGGGTGCCCTCGCGCGAGGTGATCAAGAGCAGGTCGTAGTCCTTCTCGCGAAGGGTGGTCGCGATGGTGTCGATGAACGGAATCAGACCGGCTTGGTCGGCCGCGGTATCGAAGGGCACCACGAGACCGATCACTCGGGTCTCCTGGCTGGCGAGTGCGCGCGCTCCATGATTCGGTTCGTACGTGAGTCTTTCGATCACGTCCTGGACGCGACGGCGGGTGTCCTCAGAGATTGGACGGCGCCCGCTGAGCACGTACGAGACCGTGCTTTGCGAGACACCCGCGATGCGTGCAACATCTGCGGCGGTGTACGGCTTCATTGGGGTGTTCCCTCTGATCATGCACCTCGATGCGGCGGTTTATCGATGCGCATCGACGATCAACGTAGTGC
>NZ_DASRXP010000229.1:0-9400 GCF_035687465.1 Kribbella sp. | reverse complement strand
GAGGCGCGGCCGGAGTACGGGCGCTGACCGAAAGTCTGGCTGAAGGTGTCCGTCGGGAACGCAGCGAGACCGTTGCGCGTTAGACCCGCCGTGAGTCGAACCAGGAACGCGGCCTTTTTCTTCGCCGCGGTGGCTCTGCTTGCCCTCGCGGGCTGCAGCAGCGGGCCGGAACAGCAAGCTGACAATCCGGGTGGAGCGATCATCCGGACCCCTGCCAGCGACCCCAACGGGTTGCGCGGGGCAACGTTGGACCGGCCGTACGCACTGCCCGCGAAGTCGCTGACCGATACCTCGGGCAACGAGTTCAACCTGGTCACCTCGACGAAGAAGCCGGTCACGCTGGTGTTCTTCGGTTACACCAACTGCCCGGACGTGTGCCCGACGGTGATGGCCGACGTGGCCTCCGCGCTGACGAAGCTGGACAAGTCGGTCCGCGACGACGTGCAGTTGCTGTTCATCACCACCGATCCGGCGCGCGACACCGGGCCGGTGATTCGCAAGTATCTGGACCGTTTCGACCCCTCGTTCGTCGGGCTGACCGGGTCACTGACCTCGATCAAGGACATCGCCCAGGCGGTCGGCGTACCGGTGGAGGGCATGAAGAAACTGCCGTCCGGCGGCTACGAGGTCGGCCACGGCGCGCAGGTGCTCGGATTCGGCGTGAACGACAAGGCCACCGTGCTCTGGCTGTCGAACGCCGCGATCGGCGATCTGGCCCACGACTTCGGCAAGCTGGTCGAGGACAACCGCTGACGCTTTGATGGTGCTGGCAGGCTTGGTTGATACTCAGCCCGGCCAGTAAGTTCGCGCTGTAACCGGATCCGTACACCCCGACAGGAGTAACCGCGTCGTGAGCAAGACCAAACCGCCAGTGAACCCACTGCTGCAGAGCAAGCGGCGCCGGATCGGTCCCGGTGTGATCGTGGTGATCGTGCTGGTGCTCGCGCTCGGCGGCGGCGTCGGCGTGCAGTACTGGCGCAGCCACTCCGGAGTCAGCGTGAGCTCCGACAGCGGCCCCGAGCCGACCACGATCACCGGTCCGGGCACCAACGGTCAGGGCGTCAAGATCGGCCAGGCGAGCGCGAAGGTCAACATCGACCTGTTCATCGACTTCCGCTGCCCGCACTGCGAGGAATTCGAGAGCGAGTCCGGCTCGACCATCAACCAACTGGTGGCGGACGGGACGGCGACAGTGACGTACTGGCCGCTGACCTTCGTCAGCCCCGACTCGCCCCGGCTCGCGAACGCCTTCGCCGCGGCGGCTTCGAACGGCAAGGCCCAGAGCTACGCCAACGAGATCTACGCGGACTTCGCCAAGTCCTGGACCGACGACCAGTTGCTCGACCTCGGCAAGCAGTTGGGGATCGACGACGCCAAGTTCGAGACGGCGCTCAAGGACAACAGCTACGCCGGCTGGCTCGAGTCGATCGGGCAGGAGGCCACCACCCGCAAGGTCGAAGGCACCCCGACCGTGTTCGTGAACGACAAGATGCTGGCCGCCGACGTGCTCACGCCGGAGGGCATCCAGAAGGCCGTCATCGGAGCCGCGGGCTGACGCACCGAGTCCCCATCGTGACCGCCTGTCGGTGGTCGCGTTGGGGCCGGTCGAGTAGCGTTCCTGCTTGCCATGTCTAGTCAGCTGCCCGCCGTGCTCATTCCGGCGTTCATCCCCAGTCCCAGCCAGGGCGTCTGGCACCTCGGCCCGTTGCCGCTGCGTGCCTACGCCATCTGCATCCTGATCGGCATCTTCGCCGGCTACTGGCTCGGCCGCAGGCGCTGGGTCGCCCGCGGCGGCACGGCCGAGGTGCTCGCCGACATCATGTTCTGGGCGATCCCGTTCGGTCTGATCGGGGCCCGGATCTACCACGTGCTGACCGACTGGAACCGGTACTTCGGTTCCGACGGCGACCCGGTGGAAGCGCTGAAGATCTGGCACGGCGGGCTCGGGATCTGGGGCGCGATCGGCTTCGGCGCGCTCGGCGCCTGGATCGCGTGCCGCCGGCACAAGGTGCCGTTCCTGGCGGTCGCGGACGCGATGGCGCCGGGGATCGCGCTGGCGCAGGTGTTCGGGAGGTTCGGCAACTACTTCAACCAGGAACTGTTCGGTCGCCCGACCACGCACTGGTGGGGCCTGGAGATCGCGTTCGGTAACCGGCCGGCGGGCTACGAGCAGTTCGCCACCTTCCACCCGACCTTCCTGTACGAAGCGATCTGGAACCTCGGCGTGATCGCGCTGATCATCCTGGTCGGACGCCGCTACACCCTCGGCCACGGCCGCGCCTTCGCCCTGTACGCCGCGGGCTACACCGCCGGGCGCGGGTGGATCGAGACGCTGCGCATCGACACCGCCGACCACATCGCGGGCGTGCGGCTCAACGTCTTCACCTCGATCATCATCTTCGTCCTGGCAGTCGTCTTCTTCATCCTCAGCGCCCGCCTCCGCCCCGGCCAGGAAGACATCTCCGGCGCCAAACCCGCCGCCCCAACTCCAGACAGCGAGAGCGCAGAGGCGAGCGACGTCGCGGTTGGTGAGGGTGCCTCGACTCCGTCTGACGACGCTGGGGCAGCGACGCCGACGGACGACAGCGCAGCAAGCGGTTCGGAGAAGCTGGTCGACGCCGAGGGCAAGATCAGCCGCGAGGGCGAGGCGCCCGGCGCCGACGACCCGGCCGAGCCGGGTGCGGGCGACGGCGACCCGAGCGCGCGCGACGAGGCGGGCCGGCCGAAGGCGACCAGCCCCGCCGATGCCGCCGGCTCTTCCACCCCCAGCACTACCCCTTCCGATGGGTCCCGTGACTGACGACCAGACTCTCGGGACCGAGGGCGAAGGAACCACTTCGCCGTCGGCCTCGTCGATCCCGGCCGGCGGAGCGACCGGCGTACCGGGTGCACCCGCTTCCGCACTACCCGCTGAGGGGGCGTCCGTAGTACGGGGTGGGCGGGAGGTGTCGGCGGAGCACTCGGGGGATCATGTGCATCGGGATGTCACCGGTGGGTGGTTGCGGCCGACTGTGTTCGGGGCGATGGACGGGCTGGTGTCGAACTTCGCGCTGATCGCCGGGATGGACGGCGGGACCTCGTCGGGATCGAAGTTCATCGTGCTGGCCGGGCTCGCCGGTCTGGCCGCGGGCGCGTTCTCGATGGCGGCGGGGGAGTACACCTCGGTCGCGTCGCAGCGGGAGCTCGCGCGGGCCGAGATCGAGGTCGAGCGCCTGGAGATCCAGCGGCACCCGAGCGACGAGGAACTCGAGCTCGCCGAGACCTACCGGGCGAAGGGCCTCGACCCCGAACTGGCGGACAAGGTCGCCAAGCAGTTCCACAAGAACCCGGACCAGGCGCTCGAGGAGCACGTCCGCGAGGAACTGGGCGTCGACCCCAACGACCTGCCGTCCCCGGTGGTCGCCGCCGCCTCGTCGTTCGTCTCGTTCGCCATCGGCGCCCTCGTCCCGCTCCTCCCGTACCTCCTCGGCGCCGGCAGCGTGCTACCCGCCCTGATCATGTCGCTGACGGCCCTGTTCATCTGTGGGGCCGTCGTCAGCCGCGTCACCAGCCGCTCCTGGTGGTACTCCGGCCTCCGCCAACTCATCCTCGGCGCAGCCGCTGCAGCCCTCACCTACGGCGTCGGCCTCCTGGTAGGCCCCGGAGTCGGCTAAACCCGTCGCAACCCGCTGACGCCCTCGCTAGGGTCGCCTGGTGCTACTTCCTGGGGCAATCGACGAGTCACCGGCCACCTGGATCAAGACCCTCGGTACGACGTTCGCCCGCTTCGGCGCGCACACGCAGGACTCCGGCAACATCTCGTACGGCGTTGACGTCGACGGCACGCGGTTCTTCCTGAAGACCGCAGGTGATCCCGCTGACCAGGCCCCGTACCTCGACTTCGACGCCCGCCAAGGTCTACTCCGCAACGCCGCGGAGCTGGCGAAAACCATCCACCACCCGCTGCTGCCCGCGTTCCACGGCCTGATCGAGTCACCAGGCGGCCCGGTACTGGTCTACGAATGGCGCGACGGCGAACACCTCGGCACGGCACGCGACCAACGAGAAAACCCCGAGACCGCCTACCAACGCTTCCGCGCCCTGCCGGCCGACGAAATCCTCGCGGCCCTCGACCAACTGTTCGACCTCCACGCCCACCTGACCGCCGCCGGCTGGGTCGAGGGCGACTTCTACGACGGCGCGCTGCTCTACGACTTCACCCAGCACCGACTCACCATGATCGACCCGGACAGCTACCACCTCGGTCCCTACCGCAACGACATGGGCCGCATGTTCGGCGCCAGCCGCTTCATGGCCCCCGAAGAGTTCTCCCTCGGCGCCCCCATCGACGACCGCACCACGGCGTACGTGATGGCCCGCGCCGCCCTCGTCTTCCTCTCCGACGGCACGCTCGACCGCACCTCCTTCCGCGGCCCAGACCCCCTGTACGCCGTCACCCAGCAAGCCGTAACCACCAGATTCCCCAGCTATGCAGCCTTCCACGATGCTTGGCAGGCAGCAGCGGCGGCAGGCCAGTGAGGTCTGCGAACACCAGGCTGATCAGGTCGTCGAGCGGGCTTTGATCAGGCCTTGGCAAATCCCTCGCGCCCGCCCCGATCATCACCCCCAGCCGGCCACGCCCGCCACGCCCATCGGCCACGCCCACCACGCCCACCACGCCCGCCACGCCCGCCACGCCCACCACGCCCACCGGCTACGCCCGTCCCCTTCGGCGAACCCACCGTTTCGAGGGTTATCCCCTGAAAGTGTGGGTTGCCTGCGTGCATACAGTGCGCCAACCCGCAGTGGGAGGGGCTAACCCTCGACACGGTGGGTTCGCCGAAGGGGCGGGGAATGGATCGGTGGTGGGTGGAGGGCGTGGTGAGCGGTCGTCGACGAAGGGGGAGTCGGCAGCTAGCGGACAGGCCCGGCAGCGCCCGGCGAATCGCAGGCCTCAGCGACCAGGTCGCTGAGATGGACCAGGCGGTCGACGTGGTCGCCGGGATCGGTTCGGCTCAGTGACCAGGCGGCTCGGGAGACGGCTGTGAAGGCGGCGGTGAGGACTGCGCCACGGCGTACGGCGTCACGATCCTCGAAGACCGGGAGGAGTTCATCCAGGGGTAGATCGACCGCCAGCAGCAGGTAGCCGAGGTCGAAGCCGGCGGGTCCGAGGCCGAACTGCTCCCAGTCGACGGCGATCACGTTGTCGCCGTCGTGGCCGAGCAGGTTCCCGGGGTGGGCGTCGCCGTGCGTGGGGACTCGTGGAAGGGCGTCGAGTTCCGCGAGCGCGGCGTCGCGCCGTACCCAAAAGTCCTGTACTGCGCGTTGCAGGTCGGTGGGAAGCTTCGAGTCGAGCGTGGTCCAGCCGCCTCGGTCCGAGACCGTGGTCAAGCGGTCGCGGAGGATATCGCGCGCACCCCAGGACGGCTCGGGAACCTGTGCTCGCGCGAAGCGCCCAAGAGCTTCGGCAAGGGCGAGCGCATCCAGTGGAGTGGGAGAGACCTGGGCGGTCCACATGGTCGCGCCGGTGTCGTCCCACTGGACCTTGAGACAGGCCGGTGAGCGGAGTCCGGGAGTTGCCGCCACGAGGGCGGACTCGGCGACGAGCGGTTGGCGTCGCCAGTACGCGTGGTGTCGGGGGTGGTCGACGGCGGCGACCAGGCGTTTCACCACCCAGTGGTCCGGGGTGAGCCAGACGCCGCCGTTCGACTGGCCGGTGCCGGAGGTGAGCGGTTGCCAGGTGGGTGCTGGTGCCCAGGGCATAGCTCACGACTACCACGGGAGCTCGCTGAGAAGGTGGTGAAATTCACCGCTGGTGGGTGGTTACGTGGGGTAGTTCCTGGGACCATGGGGAAGGACAGTGAGCGCTTGCTTACGGGGTGTGATCATGAGGGTTGCAGGGCGTCCTCACGGTGGAACGGGAGTCCATCTGGTGGGCGTCATGAGGTAGTCTCGGGACTCCCGGCTTGGGCCAATGTTGTCCCGCGGCCAGTTGTTGACCGTAGGACGACGGGAGCCCCTGAATGTATGGTCGCGCCCCCTTTTCTAGTAGGCCGAGCGAGGGTCTGTACGACGGACGCCACGAGCATGATGCCTGTGGTGTCGCCTTCGTCGCGACCCTGACCGGTGAACCTAGCCACGACATCGTGGCGAAGGCTTTGACCGCCCTGCGCAACCTCGAACACCGCGGTGCTTCCGGCGCCGAACCCAATACCGGCGACGGTGCCGGCATCTTGCTGCAGATCCCGGATGCGTTCTACCGCAAGGTGTGCGACTTCGAACTGCCCGTGCAGCGTGGTTACGCGACGGGGATCGCCTTCCTGCCCCAGGAGGCCGACGACGCGGCCAAGGCAGTCAGGCGGATCGAGGAACTGGCCGCCGAGGAGAGCCTCGAGGTCCTCGGCTGGCGTGACGTGCCGATCGACCCGAGCATGCTCGGCACCACCTCACGGTCGGTGATGCCGGTGTTCCGGCAGTTGTTCGTCGCCTCGAAGGTCGGCCGGGTGCTCGGGCTCGGGCTGGAGCGGATGGCGTTCCGGCTGCGCAAGCGGGCGGAGAAGGAGACGGAGACCTACTTCCCGTCGTTGTCGGGCCGGACCATCACCTACAAGGGGATGCTGACCACCGACCAGTTGGACAAGTTCTTCCCTGAGCTGACCGACCCGGACCTCGCCTCGGCGATCGGCGTCGTGCACTCGCGGTTCTCCACCAACACGTTCCCGTCCTGGCCGCTGGCCCACCCGTACCGGTACATCGCCCACAACGGCGAGATCAACACCGTGCAGGGCAACCGGAACTGGATGCGCGCCCGGGAGGCGCTGCTCGCCAGCGACCTGATCCCCGGCGATCTCGAGCAGCTCTACCCGATCTGTACTCCGGACGCATCGGACTCCGCCACCTTCGACGAGGTGCTGGAACTGCTCCACCTCGGTGGTCGCTCGCTGCCGCACGCGATGCTGATGATGATCCCGGAGGCGTGGGAGAACGCCGCCACGATGGACCCGAAGCGGCGCGCGTTCTACGAGTTCCACTCCACTCTGATGGAGCCCTGGGACGGCCCGGCCTCGGTCGTCTTCAGCGACGGCACCAAGGTCGGCGCCGTGCTCGACCGGAACGGCCTTCGCCCCTCGCGCTACTGGGTCACCGACGACGGACTCGTAGTACTGGCGTCCGAGGCCGGCGTGCTGGACATCGACCCGGCCACGGTCACCCAGAAGGGCCGTCTCGAGCCCGGCCGGATCTTCCTGGTCGACGTCGAGGCGCACCGGATCATCACCGACTCCGAGGTGAAGACGCGGCTGGCCGAGGAGCACCCGTACGACGAATGGCTGCACGCCGGCCTGATCCGCTTCGAGAACCTGCAGGAGCGCGAGCACGTCGTCCACAGCCACGCCTCGGTCACCCGGCGCCAGCAGGTGTTCGGGTACACCGAGGAGGAGCTGCGGATCCTGCTCACGCCGATGGCGAAGAGCGGGGCGGAACCGATCGGCTCGATGGGTACCGACACCCCGATCGCCGTGCTCAGCGACCGGCCGCGGCTGCTGTTCGACTACTTCGCGCAGTTGTTCGCGCAGGTGACGAACCCGCCGTTGGACGCGATCCGCGAGGAGCTGGTGACCTCGCTGTCGTCGTCCCTCGGCCCGGAGGCCAACCTGCTGAACCCGGGCCCGGCGTCCTGCCGTCAGGTGGTGCTGCCGTTCCCGGTGATCACCAACGACGAGCTGGCCAAGCTGCGGCACATCAACCTGGACGGCGACATGCCGGGCCTGGCGACGACCGTACTGCGAGGCGTGTACGACGTGGAAGGCGGCGGACTCGCCCTCCGGCACCGTCTGGACGCCATCTGTGACGAGGCGTCGGCGGCGATCGCCGAAGGCGCCAGGATCCTGGTGCTGTCCGACCGGCACTCCAACGCGGAGAACGCGCCGATCCCGTCCCTGCTGCTGACCGCCGCGGTTCATCACCATCTGGTGAGGGAGAAGACCCGCACCCGCGTCGGCCTGGTGGTCGAGGCCGGGGACGTCCGGGAGGTCCACCACGTCGCGCTACTGATGGGGTACGGCGCGGCCGGGGTCAACCCGTACCTCGCCCTGGAGTCCGTGGAGGACCTCTGCCGGCAGGGCACGTACCTGCCCGGGCTCGAGCCGGACCAGGCGGTCCGGAACGTGGTGAAGTCGCTCGGCAAGGGCGTGCTCAAGGTGATGTCCAAGATGGGCGTCAGCACGGTCGCGTCGTATACGGGCGCCCAGATCTTCGAGGCGAACGGGCTGTCCCCGGACCTGGTCGACACCTACTTCACCGGGACCTCGTCCAAGCTCGGCGGCATCGGGCTCGACGTGATCGCGGAGGAGGTCCGTCGGCGGCACCTGCGGGCGTATCCGGCGGACGGGATCCTCGCGGCGCACCGCAACCTGGAGATCGGCGGCGAGTACCAGTGGCGCCGTGAGGGTGAGCCGCATCTGTTCGACCCGGAGACGGTGTTCCGGCTGCAGCACTCCACCCGGACCGGGCGCTACGACATCTTCAAGCAGTACACGTCCCGGGTGGACGAGCAGTCCGAGCGGCTGATGACCTTGCGCGGTCTTTTTGGCTTCAAGTCCGGGCGTGAGCCGATCTCCATCGACGAGGTCGAGCCTGTCAGCGCGATCGTTCGCAGGTTCTCCACCGGTGCGATGAGCTACGGCTCGATCAGCGCCGAGGCGCACACCACGCTGGCGATCGCGATGAACCGGCTCGGCGGCAAGTCGAACACCGGTGAGGGCGGCGAGGACTCCGACCGGCTGCACGATGCGTCCCGCCGGAGTTCCATCAAGCAGGTGGCGTCCGGCCGGTTCGGCGTCACCGCGGAGTACCTGACGAACTCCGACGACATCCAGATCAAGATGGCGCAGGGGGCCAAGCCGGGCGAGGGTGGTCAGCTGCCCGGGCACAAGGTCTACCCGTGGGTGGCGAGCACGCGGCACTCGACCCCGGGCGTCGGCCTGATCTCGCCGCCGCCGCACCACGACATCTACTCGATCGAGGATCTCGCCCAGCTGATCCACGACCTGAAGAACGCGAACCCGTCCGCGCGGATCCACGTGAAGCTGGTCTCCGAGGTAGGCGTCGGCACGATCGCCGCTGGAGTCAGTAAGGCCCACGCTGACGTAGTACTGATCTCCGGTCATGACGGTGGAACCGGTGCCGCTCCGCTGACCTCGCTGAAGCATGCAGGTGGTCCGTGGGAGCTCGGGCTCGCCGAGACGCAGCAGACGCTGCTGCTGAACGGCCTGCGCGACCGGATCGTGGTGCAGACCGACGGCCAGCTCAAGACGGGCCGCGACGTCGTCATCGGCGCGCTGCTGGGCGCCGAAGAGTACGGCTTCGCGACGGCGCCGCTCGTCGTCATGGGCTGCGTGATGATGCGCGTCTGCCACCTGAA
>NZ_DASRXP010000228.1:0-5231 GCF_035687465.1 Kribbella sp. | reverse complement strand
CAGTGGTACGACGTACCTGCACCGCATGATGGGCAATGATCCCCGATTCTCCTACGTGCTGTTGTGGGAGATGTTCTTCCCCTCGCTCATGGAGAAGAAGGTGCTGCGGGCCGTGCTGCGGTGGGACAAGCGGCTGGGCGGCCGGCTGCGCAGGCGCATCGACGTGCTCGACGAGCGGTTGTTCAGCAAGAGCCAAAGTGTGCACGAATCAGGGCTTTTCGCGCCGGAGGAGGACGAGTTCCTGCTGACGCTTTCGTGTGCGTCGGGCTACTGGGTCGTGCAGTACCCGCATGTCCAGGACCTCGACTTCTACTACGTCGACGACCGGTGGCCCGCTACCAAGCGGCGCCGCGTCATGCAGTTCTACAAGGAGTGCGTGCGCCGGCAGTTGGTTCTCAACGGTCCGGGGCTGATGCACCTCTCAAAGGCCCCGATCCATTGCGGCCGGGTTGAAAGCCTCATCGAGACCTTCCCCGACGCCCGCTTCGTCGTGCCGGTGCGCAACCCCTACGAGACGATTCCGAGCTTCCTCAAGCTGATGCAGTTCGCTTGGTCGGCGCGAAAGCGGTCCGAGCAAGACATGCGAAAGTCGTTCCGGTCCTTCGTGGATTCGTCCTACCACTACTACCAACACCCACTCGATGTATTGGACGCCCACCCGGAGGTCCCGAGCCCGATCGTGAACTACAGCGACCTCGTGACGAACCCGGCCGCGACGATGCTCCGCGTGTACGACGAGATCGAGATCGGCATGGTGTCCGAGCAGGAGAAGGCGCTGGCCGAGGAGAAGGGCCGCGAGTACCGATCCGGGCACGCCTACAGCCTCGAGGAGTTCGGGCTCCGAGCCGACGAGATTCGCACCCATTTGGCGCCGCTGTTCGACCGTTTCGGGTGGGACCGTGCCAGCTGACCACGCCAACGAACTACGCGCCGCCTGGGACGACATGATCGACCGGCTGGGTCGGGCACGGCAAGCACTCGAGTCCCCCGAACTGCACGCGCCGCCGGAGGCGGGGCCACGCGACCTCGCAGAGGGCTACCGCTACCTCATGGGCTTCGTACACTCGGCCGTCGAGCGGGCCTTCTTCGGCGACCCCGCATTCCCGTACTTCCGCCGCAGCATCCAGGTGCTCGACAAGGCCACCATCGACAACGCCGACGCCATGTACCTCTCGACGCCAATCGACGGCCGGTTCTCCCACCGAATCAGTGGCCACGTGCAGGATTCGCGACACTGGCGCGGCCAGCCTCCGGCACCGGCGGGTCCCATTGCGCCCCAATACGTCATCATCGAGGCTCACACGGGCTACGCCGGCGACAGCGGTGACCTGGCGGAACTGCAGCCGGGAGTGCGCGGCAACACCGGCAAGCTCGACTCCTCTGAGCTGGTCGTGGACGCCGACGGTCGGTTCGAGATCCTCCTGGCCCCAGAGCGGACCGAGGAGCACACGGGCAATTTCATCGCCACACAGCGGACTTCACGCCGCACCGGTACGGAGTTTCCCGCTGAGTACGTGACCGTGCGGGTCCTGTTTCACGACTGGGAGCGAGAGGAGTCGCCCGAACTGCTGATCCACCGGCTGGACAAAGTCGGTGAGCACCCACCCGCGCTGGACCCACCGGCGGCGGCGGCGGCGCTGCGCCGCGTCGGCGAGATCGTGGACAACCAGACGCGCTTCTGGAACAAGTTCTACGACGTGGTCCTTGAGGCGCACGGGGACCGCAACGGCGACGGCGTTAGCTTCATGCCGCGCAACGACTTCAACAGCCCAGCCGGTGCATCGCTCGCGACCGGCGGCGGACAGAGCACGAACGTCTACGCCGGCGGCGTCTACGACCTGGCCGAGGACGAGGCCCTGCTCATCGACGCCGAGGTGTTCGCGCTACCGGCGTACATGGGGTTCCACCTCTCCAACGTGTGGGGTGAGTCGCACGACTTCGCCAATCACGTCAGCAGCCTGAACGGCACCCAGGCCGTGCGCGACGACGACGGCCACTACCGGTACGTCGTCGCCCACCACGACCCGGGCGTGCCCAATTGGCTTGACACCACCGGTCTTCGCGAGGGATTCATGGCCATGCGCTGGACCTACCCTCAGCCAACGGACCGGCTTCCAACAGTGGCGGTGCGCAAGGTCCCGTTCATTGAGCTCGGCGACCACCTTCCTGCGTCCACGCCTCGCGTGTTGCCGGAGGAGAGGCGGGACCAGGTGCGCGTCCGCCAGGAGCACGTCCAACGCCGTTACCGGCAGTACTGATGCCACCCCATGAAAGGACTCTCAATGACGAAGTCAAGCCGCCGATTTGGTGAGCGGCGGTGAGTCGGGTTGCCAGGTTCGGTTGTCGCGGATGAGGGCGTAGAGGACGTTGGTACGGCGTCTTGCCAGGCAGAGGGTGGCTTGAATCGGCCGCTTCCCTTCATCGCGTTTGCGCTGGTGGTAGATCCGGGACTGGGCGTCGCAGCGGACCGCGGTCAACGCGGACATGTACATGACTCGACGCAAGCGTCGGCTGTAGCGCTTCGGGGTGCGCAGGTTCCCGGTCCGTTTGCCCGAATCGCGGGAGACCGGCGCCAGGCCGGCCCAGGCGGCGAGTTGATCGGCCGAACCGAGCAGGGCGGGATCGCCGACAACGGCCAGGAATTCCGCGCCGAGACGAAACCCGATACCGGGCATGCTGGTGATCACCTCGGCGAGCGGATGGCGTCGAAATCGGCCCTCGATGTCGGCGTCAGTGGTCTTGATGCGTTCGTCGAGGGCGATCACCCCCTGCGCCAAGTCGGCGACCAGTCCGGCGGCGACTTCTTCGCCGGGCAGTCTGACCGTCTGGGTCTTGGCGGCTTCGACGGCAGCTCCAGCGATGGTCGCTGCGTTACGCACTCCGGCGTCGGAAAGAATCTTCGTCAGTCGCGAAACACCGCTGTTTCGAATGGCTTTCGGGCGCTGATAACGCGACAACAGCACCGCCCAGCCACGGTCGGACGTGACCTCGGCGACCCGTTCCAACGCCGGGCAGACCGCGATCAGTTGCTGACGCAGCCGGTTGATGGTGCGGGTGCGATCGGCCACCAGATCGGCGCGGTGGGCGGTCAGCATCCGCAGTTCGGTGACGAGATCGTCGTCGGGATGCAGGACCGGCAGATCCTCACCACGCATCCGCGATTGATCGGCGATCACCCGGGCGTCCTTGGCATCGGTCTTAGCCTCCCCGCCGCGATAGGTCGTCGAGGCCTGCCACACCGCCCGGCCGGTGAGGTATCGCACCGACTTGCCTGCGTCGGCGAGCACCGTCAACAGCAGGGTGGCGTAGGCCATGGTCAAGTCCACCGTCCAGGACACCTGCCGCTGCCCCAAGGCGTCGACCTCAGCGATCAGCGCACGGATGGGCTGCTCGTCATTGGCGAGCTTGCGCGACAACACCACCGCTCCGGCGGTGTCGACCACGCACACCCAGTGATGCTCCTTGCCGACATCCACGCCGGCCCACAACTGATACTGGTTGGCTGCCATCGATCCTCTTTTCGCTTGTCTGCCAGCAGGATCCCCTACGGACAACTCCGCCGGCGTTTCCTTAAACAAGCGATCACATCGCAGATCTCAATCAGCGGCCAAAGAAGTCCAAGCGGGCCGGGCGGCCAGTCCTTTCAAGCCGCGCCACACGGGCCGGCAACAACGATGCAGCCTCACCCGACCCACCAGGGTCACAGCACAACGTAGCAACACGAAGTAACTGCACCTACGAACTTAAGGAACAACATGAGTGACACCTTCACCCGCGCCGAGATCAAGGAGTTCTGGGCCGAATGGCTCGAGGTGAACCGCGAAGCGGAACGGTCCGGCGACTGGGGGAGCCTGGCGGAGTGCTACCTCGAGGACGCCACCTACGGGTGGATGTTCACCCCCGACGAGCACTTCATGGCCATGGGCCGCGACGAGATCCGCCGCTGGGCACTGGGCACGGAAATGGAGGGCCTCGACGGCTGGCACTACGACTACATGGCCACCCTTTTCGATGAGGTGAACGCCATGATCGTCGGGTTCTGGAAGCAACGCTCGGGCCTTCTCGATGACGAGGGGAACGAGTTCGAGATTCGTGGCATCGGCGGCAGCTGGTTCGGCGTGGCCCGGGACGAAACGGACGGCAAGGTCCGCTTCGCTTGGCAGCGCGACTGGTTCGACCTCGGGTCAACCGCACACACCTTCGTCGAGATCGCCAAGTCGGGGAAGGCGCCGAGGGCCTTCCTGGACCGGATCGCCATTCCCGGCATGGACATGCCGGGCCACTGCCGGTACGCCGATCTGCGCTCGACCCTGTGGCCACCTCAGGTCGAGGAGGGGCAGTACGTGACCCAGAACCCGCTCGCCCAGTGAGCGGGCCGCTCGAGGGCCGAGTCGCCCTGGTTACCGGTGCTAGCCGGGGGATCGGGGCCGCCATCGCGCAGAGGTTCGCCTGCGAGGGTGCCGTCGTCGCCGTGGCTGCCCGGAGCTTGGACCAGCCCGCGCAGGGAATCGTCCCCGGGACTCTTCGGGAGACGGTGGCCGACATCGAGGCGGCCGGGGGACGCGCGTTGCCCTATCAGGTCGACCTCACCTCGCCCGAGTCCCGGGCCGACCTCGTCGGGCGCGTGGTGGCCGATCTCGGGCCGGTCGACGTACTGGTCAACAACGCCGCCCCTTCGATCTTCGTTCCGTTCACCGACATCTCGGAGAAGCGACTGCGGCTCATCACGACGATCAATTACTTCGCCCCCTTCGACTTGTGTCAACGCGTGATCCCGGCGATGAGGGAACGCGGCGGCGGTTGGATCCTGAACATCACCTCGCTGTCGGGTGACATACCGACGACACCCCCGCCGGACCCGATCTATCACCTACAGGGGACGGCATACGGTTCGTCGAAGGCCGCCCTGAACCGGCTGAGCGAGGGGCTCGCGTCCGAGTTCTACGCCGACTCCATCGTTGCCAATGCCCTTGCCCCGGTCAAGGCTGTCCTGACCGAGGGCGTGAAGGCGACGCTCACCGAGGACGCCATCGAAGGCGACGGCATCCTCGAGCCCGTCGAGGCTATGGCCGAAGCCGCCTTGGCGCTCTGCACGAGCCACCGTGACGGCCTCAACGGCGGGGTGCACAAGTCGCTGACTCTGCTCGAGCACCTCGGTCGTCCCATTCGTACGCTGGACGGCAGGACGCTGCTCACGTTGTGAGCCACGGGAACGAAAATCGACCTGCGTC
>NZ_DASRXP010000227.1:0-5920 GCF_035687465.1 Kribbella sp. | reverse complement strand
GGCCGCGGCAACGACGTCCAGACCACGGCGATCGAGGCGCTCCGCGACTACGTGATCGGGCTCGACGTCGAGGCCACGCTCAGTGATCTCGGCGGCTTTTGGAAGTCGCTCGTGTACGACTCGCAACTGCGCTGGCTCGGCCCCGAGAAGGGCGTCATGCACATGGCCATCGGCGCCGTCGTCAACGCCGTCTGGGACCTGGCAGCCAAGCGCGCCGGGGTGCCGCTGTGGAAGCTGCTGGCCGACCTCAGCCCCGAGCAGATCGTCGATCTCGTCGACTTCCGCTACCTCACGGACGCGCTCACCCGCGAAGAGGCCCTGGAGATCCTGTACGCCGCTCAACCGGGTCGCGCCGAGCGGGAGAAGTTGCTGCGCGAGCGGGGTTATCCGGCGTACACCACGACCCCCGGCTGGCTCGGGTACGACGACGCCAAGCTGGTGCGGCTCTGCCAGGAGGCGGTGGCCGACGGGTTCACCCAGATCAAGCTCAAGGTCGGCGCGAACCTCGACGACGACATCCGCCGGATGCGGCTGGCCCGCGAGGCGGTCGGCCCGGACATCCGGATCGCGATCGACGCGAACCAGCGCTGGGACGTGGCCGAGGCGATCACCTGGATCGAGGCACTCAAGCAGTACGACGTGTGGTGGGTCGAGGAACCGACCAGCCCCGACGACATCCTCGGTCACGCCACCATCGCCCGGGCGATCGCGCCGACCCGGGTGGCGACCGGGGAACACGTGCAGAACAGGGTGGTCTTCAAGCAGCTGCTGCAGGCCGGATCACTCTCGTTCGTGCAGATCGACTCGGCCCGCGTCGCCGGGGTGAACGAGAACGTGGCGATCCTGCTGCTGGCGGCGAAGTTCGGCGTACCGGTGTGTCCTCATGCCGGCGGCGTCGGGCTGTGTGAACTGGTGCAGCACCTGTCGATGTTCGACCTGGTCGCGGTCAGCGGGAGCACCGAGAACCGGGTGATCGAGTTCGTCGACCATCTGCACGAGCACTTCCTCGAGCCGGTGGTGATCGAGGACGGGCACTACGTCGCCCCGCTGCGGCCCGGGTTCAGTGCGGAGATGGACGCGGAGACGCTGTGCGACTTCCGCTACCCGGGTGGCAAGATCTGGATCGAGCTGACAAAGGAGAACGAGAAGTGACGGATTTCGCCGGCCTGCGGGCCGTGGTGACCGGAGGCGCCCAGGGCATCGGCCTTGCGACCGCCTCATTGCTGGCAGCACGGGGCGCCGAGGTGGTCGTGTTCGACCTGAAGCCGGACGTGCCCGCGCCGCTGACCGGGATCGCCGCGGACGTGAGCGACGACAGTTCCGTCCGCGACGCGGTGGCGGCCGCCGCGCTGAAACTCGGTGGCATCGACATCCTGGTGAACAACGCCGGCATCGGCGCCCAGGGCACGGTCGCGACCAACGATGACGAGGAGTGGCATCGCGTCCTCGACGTCAACGTCGTCGGGATCGCCCGGGTCTCGCGAGCCGTGCTGCCTTACCTGCGGAAGTCCGCGGCCGCCGCGATCGTGAACACGTGCTCGATCGCCGCAACCGCGGGCCTTCCGAATCGGGCGCTCTACAGTGCCAGCAAAGGCGCAGTACTGGCGTTGACCATGGCGATGGCCGCCGACCACGTACGCGAAGGCATCCGGGTCAACTGCGTGAACCCGGGCACCGCAGACACCCCATGGGTCGGCCGACTGCTCGATTCCGCGACCGACCCGGCCGTGGAGCGTGCGGCGCTCGAAGCCCGGCAACCGATGGGGCGCCTGGTGAGCGCCGACGAGGTTGCCACGGCGATTGCGTACCTCGCCAGCCCGCTGGCCGGATCAACGACCGGTACTGCGATCGCCGTCGACGGGGGCATGCAGAACCTCCGGCTGCCCGCGGTCAAGTCATGAGGCTCTTCTCGCCGGACTCGCGGATCGGTCTCGGCGGGGCTCCCCTGGCGGGGATGTTCAGCCCGGTCGCCGATGAGGAGGCGACGGCAACCGTTCGGGCAGCTTGGGACGAGGGCTGGCGGTACTTCGACACCGCCCCGCACTACGGACTCGGTCTCGCCGAGGAACGACTCGGTACGGGGTTGGCCGGGAAGCCGCGTGATTCCTATGTGTTGTCGAGCAAGGTCGGCCGGATCATCTACGAGGCCGACACCGAGGCGCCCGACGACGAAGGTTTCGCGGTGGTCTCGAAACGCCGCCGCCGCTGGGACTTCAGCCGCGACGGCGTCCTCCAAAGCATCGAGGACTCACTCCGCCGGATCGGCACGGATCGCTTGGACGTGGTCTTCGTCCACGACCCGGACGACCACTACGAGGAAGCCGTCGCCACCGCGTTCCCGACGCTGATCGAGCTCCGCGACCAGGGCGTGATCGGCGCGATCGGCTCCGGCATGAACCAAACCGCGATGCTGACCCGCTTCGTCCGCGAGGTAGACATCGACGCCATCATGCTCGCCGGCCGCTACACCCTCCTCGACCCCGACGGCCTCGACGACGTCCTCCCGGCCTGCGTCGACAACGACGTCCAGGTAGTTGCCGTCGGCATCTTCAACTCAGGTCTTCTCTCTCAACCCCGCCCGGCTCCGGACGCGACATTCAACTACGCGCCTGCACCTTCCGCCCTGCTGGCCAAGGCGAACCGCCTAGCCGACGTCTGCGAATCCCACGGCGTCACGCTCCCCGCGGTCGCCTTGAAGTTCCCCCTCGCGCATCCAGCAGTAGCCGGCATCGCGGTGGGCTGTCGAACCGCCGCCGAGGTCCACACGAACGCCGAGCTGTCCCGAGTCGAGATCCCGGCCGCCGTCTGGTCCGACCTCAAGTCCGAGGGCCTCCTCCGCAAAGACGCCCCCACGCCGGACTAACCAGCCCTCACGCCGGTACGCCGGTGCGCCGGTGCGCCGGTGCGCCGGTGCGCCGGTGCGCCGGTGCGCCGAGCGGACGTGGTTCGCGGGTTCGTCGGCGCGGGTTGTTCGCAGGTCAGTAGGTGTGGGTGGTTCGCGTCGCCGGGCTGCGTGAGTTTGCTAGTCGCGGTGAGGTGAGTCAAGGGCGCTTCGCGGCCCTTCGGGCTCGAACAAGTTCGACCCTTGACACACCTCACCGCGACCAGGGAAGGACGCAGCTACGCCCGGAGCCGCTGAGAAGAACGGCCACAGTCCAGGGAATTGCGTCGGGGGGTGCCGCCCGGGTAGTCCGCTGGGGGTGGCAGACGGCATCCCTCGGGCCGACCGAGGCGAACGCGGCCAGCAGGACGAAGGCCCGGACCTCCACCACTCAGCAACCTCCCGCCAGTGCCCCCGCCGGAGCGGCTCCACGCCTGCGCCGACGCCCGGCCGGGAGATTCCGGTACCTGGCGGAGAGGTTGCTGAGTGCTGGGCGTCCGGGTCACCCCCTGCCGAACCACCTAGCGGAACGAACACACCACCAGGCGGACCAACCGGTGAACCACCCGGCCGATAGCCACCTGCGCGGCCGATACCGCCCTACAGACCGGCATCGGTCCAACGACCCGGCATCCGACCGGACGGCCCTGCCGCCGATAGCGGGCTGTTCGACCGATAGCGCCCAGAAGACCGGTATCGGCCCCACAAGCCGGCAGCCGACCGAACCACGCCACTGCTCGACGCAAGGCCCACCGCCCGGCCCCACCCAGACCTACAGAACCCGCCGATCCCACCCGGGAAACCGGTTACTGGACAGGGTTGTGCGAGTTCTGTAGGTCCGGGTGGGGCCGCCCCCGGAAACCCACGATTGAGCGTCGGCTCCCCCCGCCGCTCGATGTGGTTCCCGCACGGTGTGGTGGTTAGCCCACTGTCAGAACAGTGGGCGAACCCCACCAAGAGGAGTTATCCCCTCGCTTCTACGCCGAACCACCCGGGCGGACGGAATCTCCTGGATGCAGCTCACACGTCAGCGCGGATCCGCGTAGCTGCGTCCTTCCCTGGTCGACGTGGTGGGTGTCAAGGGTCGAACTTGTTCGAGCCCGAAGGGCCGCGAAGCGCCCTTGACACCCACCACGTCGACCAGCACACTCCCGCAGCGGAGACCGCGCAACCACATCGCCAATGCAAGCGACGCAACCACACTGCCAATGCACCCGCCGCAACCGCAGTTGCTCCGAGCAACTACCTTGGCGGCTCACGAAGCGAGGGGTGGGTGGCGGAAGTCGTTCAGGGTGGGGTCTTGGCGGAGTTTGGCGAGGGCTCGGCTGGTTTGGCTCTTGATGGTGCCGACTGCGCAGCCGACGGTGGCCGCTGTCTCGGCTTCGGTCAGGTCTCCGAGGTAGCGCAGCACGACGACCGTGCGCATCCGGCGGGGCAGGCGGGCCAGTGCGTCCACCAGGACGGCTTTGCTGTCGACGTTGTCGTAGTCGCTGTCGACCGAATCGCTGCCGACCAGGACCGACGGCAGGACCTCGGTCGGGAACTCGCGCTTGCCCTTCTTGGTCCGCCACCACGCGCGATAGGTGTTGAGGAGTACGCGCCGCACGTAGGCGCTGGGATCGTCCGCCCTGATCGCGCCCCACGAACGCCAGCACTTCGCCAGTGCGGTCTGGACCAGATCCTCGGCCAGCGCGTGGTCGTGCGTCAACAGGTACGCCATCCCGAGCAGGGAGCCGTAGCGAGCCGCGACGAACTCACTGAAATCCACCGGCATCGCGCCGGTCTCCTCCTGAGTTCCTACCAGTTCCAGCACCGCAACCGCCCCCAGTACGCTCGCCCCCACTTCTCTGAAAGCGTCCCTCACGCCACTTTCAGAACGCTTTCTTCCGCCTGACGGCATGAATGCGCGAGCGGGGCCGGCGTGGGATCAGTCGCCCCAGAACAGCCGGTCGACAGTGTTGCGAGCGCGCCGGGTGCGGCGGAGATAGTCGTCGGAGAACCGGCTGGTCTCCCCCGGCGGGTACCCACAGATCTGCGCCACCGCCGCCAGATCGCGGGGGTCCCGGGGCAGCGAATCGCCCGGGCGGGCCCGGACGAGCATGATCGCGTTGCGGATGCGGCTCGCCAGTTCCCAGGCGGTGCGCAGTACGTCGGCATCGCGCGGCTCGACCAACTCCGCGTCCACTGCCGCCCGCAGCGCGCCCAAGGTGCGAGTCGTCCGCAAGCCCGGGACCCGGTGCGCCTCGCGCATCTGCAGCAGTTGGACGGTCCACTCGATGTCGGCCAGGCCGCCGCGGCCGAGCTTGGTGTGGGTGGCGGGATCAGCTCCACGTGGCAACCGCTCGGCATCCACCCGCGCCTTGATCCTGCGGATCTCCTGGACGTCGCGTTCCCGTACGCCGTTCGCCGGGTACCGCAGCGGGTCGATCAAGTCGCGGAACGCCTGGGACAACTCCGGATCGCCACACAGCGGATCCGCCCGGAGCAACGCCTGCGCCTCCCACACGGCCGACCAGCGCGCGTAGTACGAGGCATAGGAGGCGAGTGTCCGGACCAGCGGTCCCTGGCGTCCCTCGGGCCGGATGTCCGGGTCGATCGCGACGGCCGGATCGGCGCCAGGAAGAGCGAGCAGCCGGCGGAGCTCGGTCGCGGCCTGGGTGGCGAAGTCCGTCGCCGCCTTCTCGGAGGCGCCCGGCAGCGGGTCGTGCACGAACATCACGTCGAGGTCGCTGCCGTAGCTCAGCTCATGTCCGCCGAACCGGCCCATCGCCACGATCGACATCCGCGTGGGTTCAGGTTCACCCTTGGCCACCGTGCGCCGGGCCACCTCGAGGGCGGAGGTCAGCGTCGCCGCCGAGATCGTGGTCAAGGCGTCGCCGACCACCTCGACCTCGAGCATCGACGACAGATCCGCCGCCGCGACCCGGAAAAGCTCCCGGCGGCGGACGGCGCGGATCGCCGCCACGGCCGCCTCGGGCTGCTCCTGCCGTCGGGCCGCCGCGGCCGAGCTTGGTGTGGGTGGCGGGATCAGCTCCACGT
>NZ_DASRXP010000226.1:0-31752 GCF_035687465.1 Kribbella sp. | reverse complement strand
GTCGTTCTCATGGCCGATCGTGTACGGCAGCTGCCCACCGCTCTTCTCGGCCCACTGGCCCTCGAGGATGTGGAGATCCGTCCGGCAGACCCCGGCGCCACCGATCTTCACGATCACGTCGAGCGGCCCACTGACCTGCGGCTCCGGGATCTCGGTCAGTTGAAGCTTGGTGTTGTAACCGACGACTTGCACCGCCCTCATGACGCTCTCCTCGTGTTGGTGATGTGCGTGGACAACGGCTCGTCGTCGTACCGGGTCGCCAGCAGTCCGCGGCAGAAGTGCGCGTTGCCCTCGACGGAGATGCGCACCGCCTTCGCGTAGCGCAGCCGCAGCGGTACCGCAGCCGACGCCACCGGCTGACCGTCCTCGTCGACGACCACCAGGTCGTCCGGACGGATCCCGAGCCCGATGTCGGTCCGGCGGCGCAGCAGCGCCTCTTTGTGCGGGCCGCCGGGCAGCTCGCCGAGGGTGAGCCGGTACAGGTCCTCGACGTTCCGGCCGGTGGTCCTGAGCAGGGCCATCACGCAGCGCTCCATCGCCGCCGTGTGGGCCTTGCGCTGGAAGACCCGGCGCAGCTCGTCCAGGCTCTCCTCCGCCTCCGGCCCGAAGGTGCCGCGGTACCCCGCGTTCAGGGCCAGCCCGGCATTGATCTTGGCCGAGTCATGGTGGTCGTCGAGGAGCACTCGCACCCGCCCGGCGTCCGGAACGCACCGCAGCGCGTCCTGGGCGTCGGACGCCATCAGATAGGCGAAGTTGGGAGCGCAGAACGAGGTCGGCAACCGAAGATGAACGGTCACCCCCACGTCGTCGATCCGGATCGAGCGGACGAAGCCGAGGTCAGTGATCGGCTCGTCCAACTCGGGGTCGACGACAGTCGCCAGGGCCGCCGTCACCGCGGTCTCCAAAGCCGGCCCTCCGGTCTTCGAAGCAGGGGTGACCGACCTCATGACGCCACGGCTTCCTTGGCCCCGGCCGCCACCTCGACGCCGGCGTCACCGGCCGCGGTGGGGAGCCTGAGCTCCTCGGGTACGTCGATCCCGTACAGGCTGGCGGCGTTCAGTCCGAGGATCTTCTTCTTCTGCTCGACCGTGATCGGCGCGTACTCCGTCTGGTCCGCGGGGACCTGGAAGTCGACGAACTTCTCGATCAGCCACTTCGGCGTCCAGATCGCGTAGTCGCTGGAGAAGAGGATCTTGTCCTCGCCGATCCAGTACAGCAACTCCCCGATGATCTGCGCGAAGTACCCGGGCCGGGTGTGGATGAACGGCATCGCCACCGCCAGCCCGCCGTACACGTTGGACTCCTGGGTGGCGATCCAGCAGAAGTCCTCCAGTCGCGGCAGTCCGACGTGCTCGACGATGAAGTTCAGCTCGGTGTAGTCGCTCGCCACCTTGTCGATGTCCGCGACGTCGAAGGCGTCCCGGTCCAGCGGCCTGATGGTTGGGCCCTTGTGGACATGGATGTTCTTGATCCCGAGCTCCAGGCACTCCTCGAGATAGCGCCTCGACCACGGGTCGTCGAGCTTCCAGCCACGGGAGTCGCCATGCCACTCCGCGGTGTAGAGCTTGACGCCCTGCAGGTTCATCCGTGCCGCGTCCTTGCGGAGCTGCTCGAGCCCCGCCTCCCCGAAGCGCGGGTCGAACGCGTGGTTGTAGGTCAGCTTCCCGGGGTTCTCCCTGGTCAGCGCCAGGGCGTCCTCGGTCTGGCCGAACCCGTTCTTGTAGAAGTCCCCGAGGATGGCCGGCTGGAAGATCGCGTGATCGACGTACCCGTCCTCGAACAGGTCCTTCAGCAACCGCTGGCCGCCGTAGTACGTGTAGGTGTCGTAGTCCCAGACTTCCGCTTCGGGGCTGAGGTTCTTGTGGTAGTCGTAGAAGCAGTCGATGAACTGCTTGCCGTGGATGTTCTTCTGGTTCGACGCGCGGGCGTCCCACAGGGCGATGTGGGCGTCGACGATGAAGTACTTCTCACCGTTCTTCTCGTACATGCCGGATCACTTCCTGGTCAGGTCGAAGCCGATGTACTCCGCCGCGTCCTCGGGGCTGGCGAACAGGATGGTCTTGTCGTCGAGGTGCACCATCCGCCCGTAGTGGGTGGAGCTGATCTCCTCGAACACCGATCCGTCGAACTCGGAGCCGAGCGCTTCGGTCAGCTCGGCGTAGTCGAAGTCGAGCAGCCCGACGCCATCGACCCGGATCATCGACGGGTACTCCGTCAGCTCCACGCCCTCCTTGGCGCCCATCACGGTGGCGACGACCCGTCCGATCGGCGTGTTCATCAAGGTGACACCGCATTTGTTGGAGAACTCGGTCTCCGATCCGAACTGCATGGTCACTGGTCCAGCTCCTTCGGCGAGTCGAGCCCGAGGTCCTCGAGCAACGAACGGAACTTCTGCTTGGCCGCGTCGAGGCTCGACGCGAACGTGACGGATCTGTCGGCCGGCTGCGACCAGATCGGCTGCAGTGCCTGCGCGGCAGTCAGACAGCGAGGCACCCAGAGGGAGAGCCACTCGCCGAACAGCACCCTGTTGGTCTCGCCGAACTCCTCGTCCCGGCTGAGCAACTGGAACAGGTTGCGGCTGTAGCCGAGGTCCCGGGCGTAGTCGTACTCACCGGTGCCGACGATGGTCGGGGTGATGTAGTCGCCGTTGCGGGCCGCGATCTGCATCACCAGCTCGCTGCGGAACAGCGATCCGACCAGCTGCTCGAAGACGACGTTGGTGGCGAACAGCAGCTCGCACCAGTCGCCGACGGCGGTCAGCCGCTCGACCACCTCACGGGTCGGCTGCCACTCGGGGGCCTCCTTCCAGACCTCCTTGTGGGCAGCCCCGTCGAAGCGCACCTCGGCCTCGGACAGGTCGAGGTTGAACAGCGCGAGGTCCTGGGCGAAGCGCATCTTGTGGGCCGCGTTGACCGCGACCGCGGTGTTGATCATGTTGGTCGGCCCGGACCGCTGGATACTGGTGAAGACGTGCAGCGCCAGGCCGTTCTCGGCGTGCATCCAGGCGCCCAGGTTGCGCTCGACGAACTTCAGCCAGGCCGGGTTCCAGCCGTCGTACACCCTGGCCCGCTTGGCGTTCTGCAGGCACAGGTCGACCTGGTGGACGACCGCCGAGTTGTTCCGGTAGATCGTCTGGTTCCACTCCGCGTTCGGGTCGAGGAAGGCGTGCCAGTTCGACGACTTCGCGGCCGTCCACTCCTTCGGGTAGCCACCGGGGCCGTCGCCGAAGCCGTAGATCCAGCCCTGGCTCAGGTGCCGATCCGGGTCCGGCTGCACGTCGACCGTGACGTCCTCGTACATCGTCGCGCGCAGTTTGGCCGGCTTGTAGTAGTTGTAGGCCCGGCTCTTCGAGCTCGGGAACTCCAGCGCGCCTGCTTCCGAATCGGTGAACTCGATCTTCGGGAAGCTGCGCTCTTTCGGGGGGATTGCGGATTGCGCCATCTCAACTCCAGTGCTGATCGGTGGGATCACTCGGTCGCGGGGCTGGTGAACTTGTCGTAGAAGACCTGGTCGTTCGGCACGTTGCTTGCCTCGAGCAACGCCAGGGCTGCGTCCACCATCGGCGGCGGGCCGCACAGGTAGACCTCGCTGCGGTGCAGTTCGGCCTCGCGTCGCTCGACCACCTCGGTGACGTTGCCCTGCTCCGCGCTGCTGTCGGCGCCGTCCATCGACTCCGACAGGCAGGCGATGAACTCGAAGCCGGTGAGGTCCGCACCGAGCTCCTTGATCGCCTCCAGGTAGAACAGGTCGGCCGCTGTCCGGGCGCCGTAGTAGAAGCGGACCGGCCGGGTGCTCCCGGTCTCGCGCAGGTGCCGCAGGATGGACAGGATGGGTGCCATCCCGGCCCCGCCGGCGACACAGACCACCGGCAGCACGTGTCCGTCCTTGAGGGTGGACGAGCCGTACGGCCCGGTCAGCGACAGCTCGTCGCCGACCGCGAGTTCCCCGTCGAGCAGCGCCGAGAACCTGCCCCCGGGGTACTTCTTGATCAGGAACTCGAGCTCGTCGGGGGTGGTCTGGGTGGTCGCCATCGAGAACGACCGGTGGTCGTCGGTACCGGGGATGGCGATGTCGACGTACTGTCCGGGCTTGAACTCGAAGGCCGCGCCGGTCTTGAGCCGCAACGAGACGATGTCCCGCGTGACCGGTTCGATCGCCTCGATCCGGGCGTCGACCGTCTGGATCGGGATGCCGCCGAGCAGTTCGTCCGGGTCGAAGTTGAGCAGCTCGATCGTGCAGTCGCTGTAGGCGTGCGCCCGGCACAGCAGCACGTAGCCCTCGGCGACCTCGGCGTCGTTGCAGGCGAAGGTCGAGTAGCGCTCCATCTGCAGTTCGCCCTCGAGGATGTACGACTTGCAGGCGGAGCACTGCCCCTCCTTGCAGCCGTGCATCAGGTGGATGCCCTGCCGGAACGCGGCGTCGAGGATCTTGTCGTCCTCGGTGACCTCCATCTCGATGTCGACCGGTTCGAAGCGGATGCGGTGGGTGTCGGCCACGACGGGCCTCCTCGGGCTGGGTGGTGCGGCCGGTGGTGGCGGTTCTGAGCACGCCGCCACCGGCCGGATCAGGTGGTCAGGCGGACTTGGTGCCGTTCGCCTTGTACGCCGCCACGTGGGCCTCGCGCTCGGCGTCGGACATCTCGTTCAGGAGGACGTTGGGGCTCATGAACGTGTTGCCGCGGACGTCGTCGAGGGTCCACATCTTCTTCGGGTCGTCCAGATCCAGATGCGGCTGCCCGATCAGCGTCTTGCCGTCGTCGCGGACGTAGCCGAGGTCCTGCACGATGTCGGCCAGGTCCTTGTTGTGGTGCAGGGTCTCCCACTCGCGGAACCCGGTCAGCCGGCCCATGTTCGGGGTCGGCCGGCCGTCGTACTCGCTGCGGAACGCGACGGCGTCGGTCCAGTAGCAGGTCTCGGAGCAGTAGGTCCGCCACTGGTCGTCGACCTTCTCGGTCACCATGTCCTCGCGGATCAGGGCCGGCACCATGCAGGTCCAGCACCGGTGCGGGTACTGGTACCCGACCTCCTCGAAGGCGATCGGCTTGTTCTTGCCGGGGTAGGCGAGCCGGTTGTAGTTCTCCCACCACTTGCCGTACTTCGAGTACCAGCCGGGGTACTTGTCCTCGAACCACTCGAAGTCGGTGTCGGTCATGGCGTCGATCCGCCAGTAGTTGACCGGCCACCCGGTGGCGAAGAACCGCGCCACCTCGTGCACGTAGCCCTTGTTGGTGATCCGGTTCCAGGCCTCCTCCACCAGGTCGTGCGGGATCGTGAGCCCGTACTTCTCCAGCGGCAGCAGGTAGCTGCGGTAGTAGTCGTCGTAGATCCACCGGCGCCACATCTCCGCATAGCTCTCCCGGTCCTTGCGGCGGTCCTTGGTGCCGTACTCGATGAACGTGCCGATCGCGGCGTCCACGACGCAGTGGTTGTTCCACCACGCGTAGCGCAGGTCGCGCTCGAGCAGCGGCCGGTTGCGCTCGTCGGCCAGCGCCATCAGCAGGATCGAGTAGCCGTTGCTGATGTGCCGCGACTCGTCGGACTGGACCGAGTGGAACACCGTCGGCAGCAGGTAGTCGCCGTTCGCGGCGGCCTCGTCCGGCATCGCGACGAAGAGCGTGTTGGTGAAGGCCGTCTCCGCTACCACCGTCAGGTAGATGTTCGCGGCGGTGATCGCGTCCCCGGTGATGAAGCCCTCACCGAACTGCCGGCCGATGGTGCCCGCGTAGTTGTTCGCGAACGCCTTCTCGGTCATGTCGAACCCGGCCGGGTCGATGTAGTTGTTCATGTACAGGCGCTTGAGGTTCATCTGGATCGTCGAGTGCCTGACCTCGTCGATCATCTGCACCGCGAGCCCGTTGTGGATCTCCGGGTTCGGGACGGCGTCGATCGCCATCGGCATCGCCCGGGCCGCGGAGATCTCCGGGAACGGGATGATCGACAGGAACAGCTTCTGCCACTCCAGCCAGCGCTGCTGCACCTGGCGGAACATGTTGCCGCGGATCGCGCCGTCCATGGCGCCGAAGACGCGGTTGTCCTTCTCCTCCTCCATCGGGAAGTAGGACCGCATGATCTGCTTGAGCGGGTCCTTCTTCGGCGCCCTCTCGAAGGTGTAGTCGGTCCCGAACCGGGTGGCCGGCGTCGCGAAGGTCGGCTCCCACGAGAGTTCGGTGATCTTGGCATGCGCCTTGGTGAGACTCTGCCTACTCAATGTCTGCCTCCAGAATCGGGAGCCGGTCCTCTGATCGACTCCAGCGGTACGGCGGGCTGCTTAAACAGGAATGAAAGGCCCGCCCGCACCGACCTGGTGTCTCAATCTGAGACGGGGCTCACACTCCCGAGCGAGCTAGCGTGGGAATATCCGCTGGTGACGGGCTGTGAAGGAGACGACGCATATGGGTGCATTGGTCCCTGTCCGGAACTCGATCCGCGTCTCCTGGGAGCGCTCGGAGGCGTCGAGGGTGGACGTCGACAGACCCGCTCCGTCGTACGTCGACCGGGGTGACTACGAGACCACGCTGACCCGGGTGGCCGGCCCGGTGATCGACGCACTGGCGTCGGAACTCAACGACGAGCCGGTCTGCATCATCCTGACCGACGCCAACGGGATCGTCCTGGACCGGCGCGGAGGCGACCCCGCCCTGCTGCGGCGCCTCGACTCCGTCGACCTGGCCCCCGGCTTCCGGTACGCCGAGTCCGAGGTCGGCACCAACGGGATCGGTACCGCGCTCGAGGTCGGCGGGCCGATCCTGGTCGACGGCGCCGAGCATTACACCGGGCCGCTGCGGATGTTCTCCTGCGCGGGGGCGCTGATCACGCATCCCATCAACGGCGGCCTGCTCGGGGTCCTCGACATCACCACGAAGGCGTCGAACTCGAACTCCCTGCTGCTGTCCTTCGCCAAGCTCGCCGCCCGCCGGATCCAGCAACTGGTGGTCGAGCAGGCGAACGCCCTCGACCACGCCCTGCTCAGCGACTACTACGCCGCCTGCCGTCACAGCGGCGGCTCGGTGCTCGCGCTCGGCGACGAGGTATTCATGATGAACACGCACGCCCAGCAGCGCTTCGACGCCGTCGACCAGGCGGCGCTCATCGACCGCACCCGCGACGCCCGCGGCGGCACGAAACCGCGGGTGTTCCTGGCCGACCTGCCCAGCGGGGTGATGGCCCGGCTGGCCTACGAGCCGACGTTCGTCGGTGACACGCTGGCCGGCGGGGTCATCCAGATCAAGGAGCAGCGCGCGGTCACGCGCAGCCTCCCGACCTCCCGGATCCCGTCGATCCCGGGCTCGGCGGGGGCCAGCGCGGTTTGGCGGCACGTCACCCAGGAGGTGCTCGACGCCTGCAGCCGGGGCGAATGGCTGGTGGCGGAAGGTGAACGCGGTGTCGGCAAGCTGACCCTGCTGCGAGCGGCCCACGACCACGTGTCGCCGAGCCGGCACCTGGTGGTTCTCGATCCCGCCGGGCCGGCAACCGCCGACGAACTGCTGAACCAGGCCCGCGAGGAGCTCGAATCAGGCTCCGACCTGATCCTGCAGCACGCACACCTGCTGACCAGTGAGCTCCTCGACGGCCTCGCCGAACTGCTCCAGAACGTGCGCGACGGCGCTCCCACCCGGGAGCCCTGGGTCGCGCTCACCGTGCAGGCCGACCGGTCCGAACTCTCGGAGCAGCTCGGCCTCCAGTTGCTGCGCTACTTCCCGCGTACCGTCGCCGTCCCTCCCCTGCGCTACCACCTCGAGGACGTCCCGGCGCTGGTGCGGTCGCTGCTCGCCAAGGGCGGCATCAGCGGCCTGAAGTTCTCCACCACCTCGATGAACCAGCTGATGCGGCTGCCCTGGGCGGGCAACGTCACCCACCTGCGCTCGGTCCTGGCCGCGGTCGCCCGGCGCCGGCGGTCCGGTGTGGTCGAGCTGGACGATCTGCCGGCCGAGTGCCTGGCCACCACCCGCCGGCAGCTGACCCCGATCGAGGCGCTGGAGCGGGATGCGATCGTCGACGCGCTGTCCGCGCACGGCGGCGACAAACTGACCGCGGCCACCGCTCTCGGGATGTCCCGGGCCACCATCTACCGCAAGATCCGGGACTACGGCATCGTCTGCTGACCAGCTCGCTGAATCGCGCAAAGCGAGCTGATCGCGGCGCCCATTGTTGCTTCTGGGTGCCTGCGAACGCGCAGTACCGGACACGAATCTCCAAGGTCCAGCGGACGGTGATCGGCTACTCACAGACTGCTCATCTATATTGCAGATCGTTACCACCGTGGAACCAGGGATCGCTGCGGCCCAACCCCCGCCTCCGCTAGGTTTCGGCCATGAGCGATTCCACCGCCGTCGACACCGTGGCGACCACGGGTCTTGTCGCCCTGACCGATGTCAACAAGCATTTCGGTGACCTGCACGTGCTGAAGGACATCAACCTGTCCATCAACCGTGGCGAGGTCGTGGTGGTGATCGGCCCGTCCGGCTCCGGCAAGTCCACGCTGTGCCGCGCGATCAACCGGCTCGAGCCGATCGACTCGGGCACCATCATGCTGGACGGCCAGCCGCTGCCCAGCGAGGGCAAGGCGCTGGCCAAACTCCGCGCCGACGTCGGCATGGTGTTCCAGTCGTTCAACCTGTTCGCCCACAAGACGATCCTGCAGAACGTCACCCTCGGCCCGTGCAAGGTCCGCAAGACGGACCCCAAGAAGGCCGATCAGCGGGCGATGGAACTGCTCGAGCGGGTCGGCGTCGCGAACCAGGCGTCGAAGTACCCGGCCCAGCTGTCCGGTGGCCAGCAGCAGCGCGTCGCGATCGCGCGGGCGCTGGCGATGGACCCCAAGGTCATTCTCTTCGACGAGCCCACCTCGGCGCTCGACCCGGAGATGATCCAGGAGGTCCTCGAGGTGATGATCGACCTGGCCAGGCAGAGCATGACGATGGTCGTGGTCACCCACGAGATGGGTTTCGCCCGCAGTGCGGCGAACCGGGTGGTCTTCATGGCCGACGGCGAGATCGTCGAAGAGGCCACCCCGGACACCTTCTTCACCAACCCGACCTCCCGCCGTGCGCAGGACTTCCTCGGGAAGATCCTCAAGCACTGACGAGCCGCTCGCACCGCACCGCAGTACCCGTAAAACACGCAGTGCCCGTAGAACACGAAAAGGGGATCCCGAATGAGAATGCGCAACCTCGTCGCCACGCTTGGCGTCGCGGCGCTCGCGCTGACCGTCAGTGCCTGTGGCGACGACGAGCCCGCGGCCGGCGGTTCAGGCGGCGGCAGCACCACAGGTGCCTGTGGCGACCTGCACAAGTTCGAGGTGGCCACGGCCGCCGATGTGGCCGGCAGCCCGACCTACACGAAGATCAAGGCCCGCGGCAACGCGATCGTCGGCGTCAAGGCCGACCAGCCGAACCTCGGCTACAAGGATGCCAACGGCAAGCGCTGTGGCTTCGACATCGAGGTGGCCCGGATGGTCTCGGCCCAGCTCGGCCTGGACCCGGACAAGATCGAGTACAAGGAGATCCCGTCCGCGAACCGCGAGACCGCGATCCAGGGTGGTGAGATCGACTACTACGTCGGCAGCTACTCGATCACCGACAAGCGCAAGAAGCTGGTCTCCTTCGCCGGCCCGTACTTCATCGCCGGCCAGGACCTGCTGGTCCGCAAGTCCGACACCTCGATGGATGCCGGCAAGGACGCCCTGAAGGGCAAGAAGGTCTGCTCGGCGACCGGCTCCACGCCGATCCAGAAGGTCAAGGACGAGGGCCTCACCGAGGCGAGCAACATCTCCGAGTTCAAGACCTACTCGGAGTGTGTGTCGCAGCTGCTGGACAGCAAGACCGACGCCGTCACCACCGACGACGCGATCCTGAAGGGCTACGCCGCGAACGCACCGGACGACCTGCGCGTCGTCGGCAAGCCGTTCAGCACCGAGAAGTACGGCATCGGCCTGCCGCTGGCCGACAAGGCCCTGCGGGACAAGGTGAACGCCGGTCTGGAGACCTCCTTCACCGACGGCACCTGGAAGTCGCTGTACGACGAGACGCTGGGCAAGTCCGGCGCGGCCGCCAACCCGCCGCCGCTCGAGAAGTACTGAGTCCCACCCCGGCTACGGCGACACCGGCCCGCCCGGTGTCGCCGTAGCCGGACTGCGTTTCCCTCATCCTTGGAAGGCATGGAGTCGCGATGCTCTCGGTCCTCACCGACAACTGGGAACTCTTCAGGGAGGGCTTCTGGACCACGATCAGGTTGTTCGTGGTGTCCGGGGTCCTCAGTCTGGTCCTCGGTACGCTGCTGGCCGGTTTCCGCGTCTCGCCGGTGCCCGCATTGCGCGCCGTCGGTACCGGCTACGTCAACATCCTGCGGAACACCCCGCTCACCCTGGTGTTCGCGTTCCTGGTCTTCGGTGCGCCGAAGATGAACCTCACGCTGCCGACCTTCTTCTGGTCCGCGGTCGCCGCCCTGACGGTCTACACCTCCGCCTTCATCTGCGAGGTGGTCCGGTCGGGGATCAACACGGTCGCGCCCGGGCAGTCCGAGGCCGCCCGCGCGGTCGGCATGACCTTCATCCAGGTGCTCGGCATCGTGGTCCTGCCGCAGGCCTTCCGCGCGATCGTGCCGCCGCTGACGAGTGTGCTGATCGCGCTGCTGAAGAACACCACGATCGCGGCCGGATTCTCCGTCCTGGAGGCCGGCGCGATCCCCGCGGCGATGGCCGAACGAGGTGAGAACCAGATGCTCACGCTGGTCTGGATCACCATCGGCTTCCTGATCCTGATCATCCCCCTGGTCTTCCTGCAACGGTGGGCCGAGCGACGGACGGCGGTAGCCGCATGAGTGCCGTGCTGTACGACGTACCTGGTCCGCGGGCCAAGGTGCGCAACCGGATCCTCAACGTGGTCGTGGTGCTGGCCGTGCTCGGCGCGATCACCTGGGTGATCCTGCGGCTGGACTCCAGCGGCCAGTTCCAGAGCCGTCGCTGGGCCCAGTTCCAGTACTCGGCCATCCAGCAACAGTTGTTCGACGGTCTGCTGAACACCCTGAAGGCAGCAGGGCTGGCCGCGGTCTTCGCGATGCTCTTCGGCGCGGTCTTCGCGGCCGCGCGGATCAGCGACCACCGGATCGTCCGAGTCCCCGCGACCTTCGTGGTCGAGCTGTTCCGGGCGATCCCGCTGCTGATCCTGATGTTCTTCTTCTACTACGGCAGCCTGGAGTTCGAGCTGGGCCTCGGCCCGTTCTGGGCGGTCGTGTTCGGCCTGACGCTCTACAACGGCTCGGTCCTGGCGGAGATCTTCCGCGCCGGGATCGCCGCCGTACCGAAGGGCCAGCGCGAGGCGGCATACGCGACCGGTCTGCGGAAGAACCAGGTGGTCCGGCTGATCCTGCTGCCGCAGGCGATCCGGGCGATGCTGCCGGCCATCATCAGCCAGCTCGTCGTGCTGCTGAAGGACACCGCACTCGGCTTCATCATCACCTACAACGAGTTGCTGTACGTCGCCAAGCAGATGGGCGGCCGGCTGGAGTTCGGCTTCCCGTACATCCCGGTGTACATGGTCGTCGCGGTGGTCTACATCGGCCTGTGCTCCCTGCTCTCCCTGCTGGCCCGGTACCTCGAGGGCCGCAGCCGCCGCAACCGCAAGATCGCCAAGGGCACGACGATCCCGCCGCTCCTCGACGACGGCCGCTCGGCGGAAGCCACGGTCTAGGAACTTTCTGATTGGCCTCTTGCGGCCAGTGGGCGCAAGAGGCGTCCGGGTGGTGGTTAGGGTCGGGACATGCCTGACGAGGTGTGGCCACTGCCACCTGGGAAGCCGCTGCGGATGCGGACCTACAACGGGATAGGGACCGAGTTGAAGGGTTTCACCCGTCCGGCCGGTACTTCGGCACCCGGTACGCGTGCCTGGTGGGATTGCCGCTCGTCCCGCTGGATCGCTATTACCTCAAAGAGACCGCGGTCGTCGGTCAGTTCACAGGCGGCGCCTGGAGCACGAGCTCGAAGTACTCCATCGACGGGCAATCGCGGCCTCGGCTCAGCGAGGTGCTGCGGACCTGTCTGTTCGCCTGGATCATCGCCCCGGGCTTCGTCGTGGGGCCGATCGCCCTCCTGCTCGTCAACGCCGACGCCATCTCCGAGTCATTCGGTTTCTACTGGATGTTCGGCGGCTTCATCTTCTGGCTGCTCGCCTCGATCCCCGCGCTCGCGTTCCTGATCGGCGTCTACCGCAGGCGCTGGGCCCCTCTGCGCGAGGTCCGCTGGCGCGACTCCCGGCCGTCCGGCTACTGACGTGCTTCGCCGGGTCCAGGGTAGAGCCACCTGGACCCGGCAAAGCGGGCTAGCGGAGGGTGTTGAAGGAGTCTCGGAGGATTTCTAGAGCCTCCGTGGTCTCCTCCTCGGTGAGCGTCATCGGCGGGGCCATCCGGAGGACGTTGCCGTAGAGGCCGCCCTTGCCGAGCAGGAGGCCGCGGTTCTTCGTCTCCTGCTGGAGGCGGGCCGTGGTCGCGGCGTCGGGCTTGTCGTCGTCCGGGTGAACGAGCTCGGCCGCGAGCATCAGGCCCTTGCCGCGCACGTCGCCGAGCTCGGGGAACTCCTCCGAGATGCCGCGCAGCCCGTCCATCAACTGGGCGCCCCGCTTGGCCGCGTTCGCCTGCAGGTCGTGGTCGAGCAGGTAGTCGACCGTCGCCTTCGCCGCGCTGGTGGAGATCGGGTTGCCGCCGAAGGTGGACAGCGAGTTCGCGCTCAGGCTGTCCATCAGGTCGGCCCTGGCGACGAGGCCACCGATCGCGAACCCGTTGCCGAGCCCCTTGGCGAACGTCATCGCGTCCGGGACCACGTCGTGCGCCTGGATCCCCCAGAAGTGCTCGCCGGTACGACCCCAGCCGGTCTGCACCTCGTCGGAGATGAACAGGATCCCGTACTCGTCCAGTACCGCCTTGAACGCGGCGTACAGGCCGTCGGGCGGCGAGGAGAATCCGCCGACGCCCTGGATCGGCTCGACGATCATGCAGGCGACATCGCCGGCCGTGGTGGTCTCGATGACGTTGCGCAGATCGTCCGTGCAGACCTTGATGTACTCCGCGTCCGGCAGGTCCTTGAACGGGCTGCGATAGCGGTAGGCACCCTGCGCGTACTGCACGTTCACCGGCGACAGGCTGCTCGCGGACCAGCCGCGGTTGCCGGTGATCGCGACCGTGCCGAACGCGCGGCCGTGGTAGGAGTTGCGCAGCGCGAGCACCTGGTTCGAGCGGCGGTTCTGGGTGGCGAGCAGCAGGGCCGCCTCGTTCGCCTCGGTGCCGGAGTTGGTGAAGAAGACCTTGGCGTCCGGGATCCCGGACAGCTCGGCGATCTTCTCGGCCAGCTCGATCTGGCGCCGGATCAGGTACACCGTGGAGGTGTGCGCGACGCCGCTGGACAGTTGCTCCCGCACGGCGTCGGAGATCTCGGCGATGTCGTACCCGATCGCGTTGGTCAGGATCCCGGCGAAGAAGTCCAGGTACTCCTTGCCCTCACCGTCGGTCACCCGGCGACCGGAGCCCGTCACGATCTCGATCGGCTCGTCGTAGTACAGGGCGAGCCAGTCCGGCATGACGGCCTTGTGACGCTCCCACAGCTCCGCATGTGTCATGTCCTAAGCAATACCTCATCTTGGGTGCCGACTCCTAGTGGCGCGGTGTGAAGCCGGTGGGCCGCTGAGGTCCTAGGGTGCTGCTCGTGACCACGCCGAGCATCCCTCACCTCGACCTCGAGACCCTGGCGCAGTTCGACCGGGTGGTGGCAGCCGGGGCCACCTCGATGGATGGCTGGCGTGTGCAGTCGGTCGATCTGTCAGCCCGTACTGCGGTACTGCTGACCCTGGCTCCGTCGGGCTCCCTGTTCCTCGGCTGCATCCTCGACGAGCAGGCCGCGGTCTGGATCCGCGATGGTGGCGGGCTGATCTTCCCCTCGATCCCCGCGCTCCCCTTCGACCCGTACCGGGGCCGCCTGTACGACGCTTCTGAGCTCTACGCCGGCCTTTCCGACGGGTACGACGCGACACCGGATGCGCAGATCTACGCGTGGTCCCGTCAGCACGAGACGAAGGGCGACACGAGCCGCACGCTCGCGGCCGCGCTGCACGACCACGCCATCGCCGACGCCCTGACGGAACTCCCCGACGGACGTCCGTGGATCGGCGTGATGGGCGGTCATGGGATCGCCCGGGGCGACGCGACGTACCGGGCGGCGGTCGATCTCGGTCGCACGCTGACCGCCTCGGGCCTGACCGTCGTGACAGGCGGCGGGCCCGGCGCCATGGAGGCGGCCAACCTCGGCTCCGCTCTCGCCACGTACGACGACTCCGCGGTGTCATTGGCCCTTGATGCGTTGACCCACGTGCCCTCGTTCCGCCCTTCGGTGGCGGCATGGGCAGCGGCGGGTTTGGCCGTACGCCGTGACTTCCCGGGCGACGGTGGCATCTCGATCCCGACGTGGTTCTACGGGCACGAGCCGCCGAACGTGTTCGCGACCGCGATCGCGAAGTACTTCTCCAACGCGCAGCGCGAGGACGTCCTGCTCAGCCGCGCCCGCGGCGGGATCATCTACCTTCCCGGCGCGGCCGGCACCGTCCAGGAGATCTTCCAGGCGGTCACCCCCAACTACTACGGCGACCGGGCCACCCAGAACCCGATGATCCTCGTCGGCGTCCGCCACTGGACCGAGGTGCTGCCGGTCTGGCCGCTGCTCCAGTCCTTGGGAACGGGCCGCCCGATGAGTGCCTCGATCCACCTGGTCGACACCATCCAGGAAGCCGCCGCCCTGGTCAGCTGACCTGTGGTTCTGCCCTCCGCACGGTTCTGCCCTGGGAAGAGGCTGCGAGAAACTGTCGGAGGGCCGGTTTACGGTGTCGGGCATGGCGAACTTTGTGCTGGTTCCGGGGGCGTGGCTGGGTGCGTGGGCGTGGGACGAGGTGGCGGGGCTGATCCGGGAGGCGGGGCATGCGGTTTATCCGGTGACGCTGTCGGGGCTGGCCGAGCGGCAGGGGGATGATGCGGCCAAGGTCAGTCAGACGCAGCACGTCGACGACATCGTGGCCGTGGTCGAGGACAACGATCTGCGCGAGGTGGTGCTCGCTGGCCACAGCTATTCGGGGATTCCGGCCGGGCAGGCGGCGGCACGGATCGGGGATCGGCTGCGGCGGGTCGTGTACGTCGACTCGAACATCCCGACAGACGGCAAGTCCTTCATCGACGGGTCGTCCGACGAGGGGCGAGCCTGGCTGGAAGGCCAGATCGCTGAGTCGGGCGGTTTCTGGCCCCCGCTGGAGCCGGCGGACTACGTCGGACAAGACCTCACGGATGACGCGATCGCGACGATCGTGGAGCGCTCGACCCCGCATCCCGGCCGCGCGATCAGCGAGCCGGCCCAGCTCGTCCAGCCGATCGGCGACCTGCCGACCACCTACATCAAGTGCCTGATGGACGGAGCCATCCCCTCGAGCGATGTCCTCGAGCAGCTCAAGTCGCCATCCTGGGAGCTGGTCGACCTGGGCACCGGCCACTGGCCGATGTTCTCCCAGCCAACCGAGCTCGCCCGGATCTTCCTGGATCTGGACTGATCAGCTCTTGTTGGAGGCGGCTAGCTGGCCGCAGGCGCCGTCGATTTCCTGGCCGCGGGTGTCGCGGACCGTGGTGGGGATGCCGCCGGCCTGCAGGCGGCGGACGAACTCGCGCTCGTCGGCCGGGTCGGAGGCGGTCCATTTCGAGCCGGGCGTCGGGTTCAGCGGGATCAGGTTGACGTGCACCCAGCCCCAGTCGCCGCGGGCCCGGAGCTTCTCCGCCAGCAGGTCCGCGCGCCAGGCGTGGTCGTTGATGTCGCGGATCATCGCGTACTCGATCGAGACCCGGCGCTTGGTCTTCTCCGCGTAGCCCCAGGCTGCGTCGAGGACCTCGTCGACCTTCCACCGGTTGTTGATCGGGACCAGCTCGTCGCGCAGTTCGTCGTCCGGCGCGTGCAGCGACAGCGCCAGCGTGACCGGGATGCCCTCGGTCGCGAGCTGGTTGATCCTCGGCACCAGACCAACCGTCGACACGGTCACGCCGCGGGCCGAGATGCCGAGGCCGTCCGGCGAAGGCTCGGTGAACCGGCGCACCGCGCCGATCACGGCCTTGTAGTTGGCCATCGGCTCGCCCATGCCCATGAAGACGATGTTGTTGACCCGGCCCGGTCCGCCGGCGATCTCGCCCCGGGACAGCGCGCGGGCGCCGTCGACGACCTGCTCGACGATCTCCGCGGTGCTCATGTTGCGGGTCAGCCCCGCCTGGCCGGTCGCGCAGAACGGGCAGGCCATCCCGCAGCCCGCCTGGCTCGAGACACACATGGTGGTGCGGTCGCTGTAGCGCATCAGCACGGACTCGACCAGCGAACCGTCGAGCAGCTTCCACAACGACTTACGGGTGGTCCCGTTGTCACACTCCAGGTCGCGGACCTTGGTGAGCAGCGGCGGCATCAGCTCGGCGACCAGCTTCTCCCGGGTCGCGGCCGGCAGATCCGTCATGTCGGCCGGGTTGTCCGTCAGGCGGGAGAAGTAGTGGTTCGACAGCTGCTTGGCCCGGAACGCGGGCTCCCCCAGCGCCGTCACCGCAGTACGACGCTCTTCCCCACTGAGGTCGGCCAGGTGCCGCGGCGGCTTCTTGGCACGGCGCGGTTCATCGAAAACGAGGGGAAGGGAGGTAGTCATAACCGATCCATTGTCGCCCGCGCCGCCAGCCATTCACAAATTCACATCCTGGACGTGCGCAGGATCACTCCGGGACCGGCTCCGCCTTGCGGTCCGAGTGACCGAGCTGCCGGTCGGGCGCGATCCGGTCGCGCACCAGCTGCTTCAGCAGCGGGAGTTCGGCGAACCCACCCTCCGCCTTGCGCGACCACAGCAGCTCCCCGTCCAGCGAGATGTCGAAGACCCCGCCGGTGGACGGCACCAGCGCCACCTCCCCCAGCTCCTTCGGGAACGTGGTCAGCAACTCCTGTGCGGTCCACGCAGCCCGCAACAACCACCGACACTGCGTGCAGTACACGATCTCCAGCCGCGGCTCTCTCGTCACACCGCCCAGTATCGCGGACCTGGCGCCGCACTCACCGGGGCGTCCAGTGAGTGCGGCGGGGCAGCCTCAGGCGGAGTAGCCCTTCGGTGGGATCAGAGTGGCGAGCTGGTTGAAGGTGAGCCAGTACGTCGCAGGGCCGAAGCCGGCCGGGTCCGCGATCAGCACGGTCGAGTCGCTGGTGTCGTAGCCGATCACCGTGAAGTAGTGCCAGATCGTGTAGTTCGGGTAGCCCGGCGGGTGGTTGTTGGCCGGGGCAACGATGTTCGCGACGATCGGGTAGTTGTTGTCGATGTCGAGAATCACGTCGCGCCAGAGCAGGTCCCGCTGCGCCTGGGTGGGCGGGTCGTTCGGCATCTCCTTGGTCTCGTACCAGCCGGTGCCGAGGTGGTTGTTGAGGACCCGGGTGACCTGGCCGATCCAGTCGGTGCCGTTGGTGGTGGTCGGCAGTTCGTTCGCCAGTTGCTGCTGACTCGGCGGCGAGATTCGCGCGGAGAGCGCGATCCTGGTCGCAGCCGGGCCACACCAGTAGCCAGTCTGCTGGTACTGGAAGTCAATGTTCAACGTCCGCAGCCCCTGTGCGGAGTGCGCCCCGGCCGGAACTTTCTTGGCCGCCGCAGCAGCATTGGCAGCCTGTACTACGGCGCCCGGTGCCGGCGCTGCCACGGCCGCCGAACCACCTGCCATCGGCAACGAAACACCCGCCACCAGGGCCAGACCACAAACCGCGGCCTTCACCTTCGTCATGGACCTCGTCATGGAGCGCCTCCCGAGTTCGAAGGGGTGACCTTGGGCGCGGCCACCGCAGAGCCCAGTGGAATCCGCTCTCAAGCGCTTGTAAACCCACTCTCCGGACTCGCCCTGCCACTCTGAGCAACACTTGAGCGTGCATTTCCGCAGGTCAGCGCATCGTGAAGACCTTCCGGATCAAGCGCCAACGCCGTCAGAAAACAACCATGGCCTTTCGATCTGGGTCGAAAGACACCTGCCCCGGTTTCAGGCCGGGGCGATCTCCTGGACCACAGGGTCGATGATCTCTGTGGCGAGGAGACTCGCAACTCGGGCCGGATAGGGGCGGGGCAGGCTGAGGACGAGGTGGTCGAAGCCCATCGCGGCCAGTCGCCGGACGATCGACCTGGTACCGGGCAGGTCGTCGTACCGGACTATCACTTGGACCGATCGGCTGATCGAGCGCGGATCCCGGCCGACCTCCGCGCACTGGGCGTCGAGCATCCGCAGGCGATCGGCGAGGAACTCGAGGTCGTTGTGCGGCGGACCGGGGATGTTCCACACGTCGGCGTGCTCGGCGACCAGGCGAAGCATCCGGTCACCCCAGCCGCCGATCAGCAATGGCGGCCCAGGGCGCTGGATCGGCTTGGGTTCGTTGCGATTCGCCTCGAGCGAGTAGTACCGCCCGGCGTAGTCGAAGACCTCCTCGCCCCACATGCCCCGGAGGATCTCGATCGTCTCGCGCAACCTGGCCAGCCCCTCGGCGGGCGGCACGAGGGTCAGTCCGTACGCGGCGTACTCGGCGATCGCGGGATTCTCACCGGCGATGCCGCCGGCGCCCGGCGGCTGGTAGGTTCCGCCGGCTCCCAGCCCCATCACCAGTCGGCCGTTCGAGATCACGTCGAGGGTGCTCGCGATCTTCCCGAGGACGGCGGGTTGGCGGACCCGATTGCTGGTCACGAGCAGACCGAGCCGGAGCCGGGAGGTCTGCGCGGCGAGTGCGGTCAGCAAGGTCCAGCCTTCGAGGACCTGGCCGTCCTTCGGGCCGGCCAGCGGCAGGAAGTGATCCCACAACCAGGCGTCCCGGAACTGCGGGATCTCGTCAGCCTCCTGCCAGACCCGCAGGATCTCGGCGTAGCTGACATGCATCGGGGTGGTCTTCAGTCCGAAGGTGAGTGGCATGATATTCAGGGTAGCTGATGATCAGCTCTCCTGATGATCAGTTGCCCGGTAGATTTCTTCCATGCTGACCGACCGGCTGGGGTACCTGTTGAAACACGTCCAGGCGCGACTGACCGACCAGAGCGCGAAGGCGCTCGAGTCGTACGGCGTGGACGGCCGGGACCTCGCGATCCTGTCGGTGATCGCGGCGGAGGACCCGCTGTCCCAGCTCGAGGTGGCGGCCCTGCTGGGCGTCGACCGGACGTCGATCGGGGATCTCCTGGACGGTCTGGAGCACCGCGGCCTGGTGGAACGCCGTCGGAGCCCGGAGGACCGCCGCCGCAACCTCGTGGCGCTGACGGCCGAAGGCGAGGCTCTGTTGGAGGCGGCTGAACGAGTTCGGATCGAGATCGAGAAGGCGTTCCTGGCGCCCTTGGGCAAGGCCGGCGCCGAACGGTTTCGTGACGACCTGCGCATCCTGCTCGAGGGCAAAGGCTGAGCGCTCGGGCGATGCTTGCGAGGGAATGGAGGTTCGGTCGGGGCGGTTGGACTTTGCATCATGGATTCGCCTGCGTCGCTCCCCCGGTCGTCACTGGCCGGTGTCCCGTTGTCGATCCTGGACAGGTCTCGCACCCGGGCAGGTGAGACCGAGGCGGAGACGTTGCGCGGCACGGTCCTGCTCGCTCAGCAGGTCGAGGAACTCGGCTACCAGCGGTTCTGGGTCTCGGAGCACCACAGCGTTCCCGGTGTCGTCGGCTCGGCTCCGACCGTTCTGGCGGCGGCTGTTGCATCGGCGACGAGCCGGATCCGGGTCGGCACCGGCGGGGTGATGTTGCCCAACCACCGGCCGCTTGTAGTTGCGGAGCAGTTCGGAGTACTGGAGTCGCTGTTCCCGGGCCGGATCGACATGGGCCTGGGCCGGTCCGTCGGCTTCACCAACGGCATCCGCCGCGCGCTGGGAGTCGAGAAGGATGCGGCGGAGGACTTCAGCGCCCAGGTCCAGGAGCTACTCGGCTACTTCACCGGCACCCAGCGAAACCACCCCCAAGTACACGCCCGCCCCGGCGAGGGCCTGCACGTGCCGCCTTTCGTACTGGCCGTCGGCGAAGGCGCTCTCTTGGCAGCCTCACTCGGCCTCCCCCTGGTGATCGCCGGAGTCAGAAGCGAGGCGGACCTCCTTAGCTGGCTTGAGCGTTACCGCTCCGCCTTCCGCCCGTCTGCTTGGGCCGACCGCCCGTACGTCGTACTGGCGGCGACAGTAGCTGTGGCGTCCACAACGGAGCAGGCGAGGCGGCTGCTACTGCCGGAGGCCTGGTCCGGCGCATACTCCCGGACTCGCGGGGTGTTTCCGCCGTTGCTGCCGGTGGAGGACGTCCTGCAGGTGGAGATGAGCGAGAAGGAGCGCGAGTTCTACGAGCAGTCGCTGCGAGGACAGATCTACGGGACGCCGGCAGAGGTCGAGGCCGAACTCGGTGGGCTGGTCCAGCGCACCGCTGCCGACGAGGTGCTGATCACCACCAACACCTACGACCGCACCGAGCTCCTGGCCTCCTACGAAGCCCTGGCCCACCTGGCCGCCCTCCGCACACCTGCGACCCACTGACCCTCAGCCGGAGATCCGCGCCTGGAGGTTGTCCGGGTCGCTCCAGCTCAGCGGTCAGAGCGCCCGGACAGTTCCTCGACGAGTTTGAGGAGGGCTGAGTGGTCCAGGCCGCCGTCGCCTCGGGCCACCAGGGCGGCGACGAGCTGGGAGACGACGGCTCCGAGCGGGATGACCACGCCGACTTCACGTGCCGCGGCCTGCACGATGCCGAGGTCCTTGTGGTGCAACTCCAGCCGGAAGCCGGGCTTGAAGTCCCGCGCGAGCATGCCCTCTGCCTTCCGGTCGAGGATCGCGTTCCCGGCCAACCCACCGGCGAGCACCGTCACGGCGGCCGTGGCGTCCACGCCGGACGCCTCGAGGAACACGATCGCCTCGGCGACCAGTTCGATCGTCCCGGCCACGATCAACTGGTTGGCCGCCTTGACGGTCTGACCGGAGCCGGCCGGTCCGACGTGCACGACGGTCTTGCCCATCGCGCCGAGGACCGGCCTGGCATCCTCGAAGTCGGCCGCGGACCCTCCGACCATGATGGACAGAGTGGCGTCGATCGCACCTCGCTCGCCGCCGCTCACCGGTGCGTCCAGCACCCGCAGTCCGCGATCGTTGCCGTCGGCAGCCAACTGCCGGGCGACATCCGGCCGGATCGTACTGGCGTCGATGACCAAAGCACCCGCCTTGGCACCGGCGAACACGCCGCTCGAGCCCCGCATCACCGCCTCGACATCCGGGGAATCAGGCAGCATCGTCACCACGACGTCAGCCTCCGCGGCGGCCTCGGCCGGACTTGCCGCACCCCGCCCCCCGCTCGCCTTCAACAGCTCGAGCTTGGCCGAGCTCCGGTTGTAGCCGACGACATCGAACCCGGCCTTCACCAGGTTGCTCGCCATCGGCAGGCCCATGATGCCGAGACCGATGAATCCGACAGTGGTCATGCCAACCCCAATCTGGTGCGGATCTCGTCAGCGCTCACCCCTCCGGGGCGCTGGCGGGTAGCGGCCGCGACCCTCGCGATGGAAGCGATCTTCGCGTTGATCGGCGCACTCAGGCCGTGCTGCCGCGCGATGAGGGCGATCTCACCGTTGAGGTAGTCGGTCTCGATGCTGCCCGTTGCCCTGGTCAACGACTGCCACGACGAGCCACCGAGCTCCTCGGGCTCACCCGGCACCGGGTGGACGACGAAACTGTCGGCCCGGGCGGCCGCCTCGTCCTCGTCGGACGTGAAGGCGATCCCTGCTCTGGTGAGGACTTCCCGAGCCTCGGCCCGCGTGGCCGCCACCAGGGGACGGTAGTCGCCGTTCCGCCCGATCAGTGCCTGGAAGCAGTTCCCGACGTTGTCGATCAGCTTGCGGTACTTCCACGGCATCACGTCAGCGGGCAGGGAGACCTTGAAGGTGGCCTTGGTCCAGTCGTCCCGGATGCCGGCCAAGAGGGCGGCATCGCGGTCCCCGGCCGGGTAGGACCCGAGGTGGAACATGCCCGATCTCGGAGCGGACCGAAGCATCACCTCGCCCGGCCGGAGGTGGATCGCGGGGACCCAGACACAGACGCCGATCACCCGGGCGAAGTACCGGGCTGCCATCGACTCGCTCGCGACGCCGTTGAGCGCAGTACAGATCGGTAGCAGTTCACCGGCGGTTCCGACCGCTGTCCCGCCGCGGTAGACCGGCACGTCGGCCCACTGCGTCAGGGCGGCGATGGCTTGCTGGGCCTTCGTCGCCAGGACCAGGACGTCGTCCGGTGCCAGGCGCACGTCGTCCGGGCCGGAGGCAGACGGGACGTCGAGCACGATGTCTTCTTCGGGAGATCGCAGGCGAAGGCCGTGCTCGGCCATTGCGGCCGCGTGCTCACCACGGGCCACTAGCACGGCCTCGAGTCCGTGTTGGACGAGGCGACCCCCCAGTCCTCCACCGATCGCGCCCGCGCCGATCACGACGTACCGGCTCATGCGCGGAACACCGTCGAGTCGACCTTGTCGGCGTACAGCCGGTCCCAGTCGTAGGTGACGCCCAGGCCGGGACCGGTGGGTACGGCGACGCAGCCGTCCGGTCCGACCGCCGAGGCGTCTTCGACGTAGTCGCAGGCGTACACCGGTGGATGCAGCGGGTTGCCGCTCGCCGGATCCAGCAGGCCGAGCTCGTAGTAGTTGGTGTTCCGGATGGCCGCCATGCAGTGCCGTTGCGCGGGACCCGAGGCATGGACCTCCATGTCGATCCCGATCGACTCGGCAGCGTGGGCCGTCTTCATCACCCCGGTGATCCCCATATCGAGCTCTGGGTCAGCGCGCAGGAAGTCTGTTCCACCTTGTAGAGCAACCGCCATCCGCATCTCCAGACCTCGGACGAACTCGGTGAGCAGCAAGGGCGTCTTGATCCGCTCCCGCAGGATCTTGTGGCCGAACGGTGCGTTGTCGCGCATCGGGTCCTCCCACCAGTACGCGCCGATCTCGTCGCAGACTCTCCCGAGGGCCAGCGCATCGGCAAGGGTCCGCAAGGAATTTCCTGGATCGGTCATCACGTCCGTCCGGCCGGCCGAACCCTCGGCGGCGGCTCGCAGCGCGTCGATCTCGGCCCGCACCGAACCGGTCGACGGACCGTGGATCTTGTACCCGGGAATGCCCGCGTCCGCGCACCAGGCCGCGAAGTCGCGGTAGCTCTCGGGATCCGACAGAGCCCCCAGCCCGTGACCGCCGCCGACGGTGCTCGCATACGCCGGCAGCCGGTCGCGGAAAGCGCCCAGCAGGGCAGAGACCGGCTGACCGGCCGCGTGCCCGGCGGCATCCCACAAGGCGATATCGATCGCTCCGGCGCCGATGCGGTCATTCTTGGCAAAGCTCCGGTTCGCACGGTCCCAGATCTGCTCCCGCGCGAAGATGTCCAGTCCGATGATGGATCTGGCCAGCGCCGCCACCTGCGAGATCGCGTACGGCGGGGCGCTCCACAACACCACGTAGTTGCCCTCGACACCGTCCTCGGACCGGATCCGCACCGCGAAACGGCGGGTGGTCCGGGTCGGCAGCACCTCGTCACGCAGCCTTTGGCCGGCCGCGTCATAGCCATACGTCACGGTGTGGTTGAACTCGAGCAGTTCGACCTCTTGGATGAGGGACATCAAACCTCTCTCGGCTGTGCTGGTCGGCTACTTCAGACCGGTGGTGGCGATGCCCTGGGTCAACGCCTTCTGCGCGAGCAGGAAGACCGCGAAGACCGGGATCAGCGTCACCACCGACATGGCGAACAAGGCCCCGTAGTTGCTGAGGCCGGTGGAGTCCTGGAACGCGCTGAGCCCCATCGGCACCGTGTACTTGTCCGGCGTGTTCAGGTAGAGCAGCGGGGTGAAGAAGTCGTTCCAGGTCCAGATGAAGGTGAAGACCGCGGTGACCCCGAGGGCCGGAGTACACAGCGGCAGGATGACGCTCCAGAAGGTGCGCAACGGACCGCAACCGTCGATCGCGGCCGCATCGTCGAGGGTGGTCGGCAGGCCTCGCATGAACTGCACCATCAAGAAGATGAAGAACGCCTCCACCCCGAGGAACTTCGGCAGGATCAGCGGCACGTAGGTGTTGATCAGCCCGAAGTGGTTGAACAGGATGTACTGCGGAACGATGGTCACGTGGAACGGCAGCATGATCGTCGCCAGCATCACCGCGAACATGGCGCCCCGGAACCGGAAGCGCAGCCGGGCGAACGCATAGGCGGCCAGCGTGCACGAGATCAGGTTGCCGACGATGCAGAGGATCGCGACCATCATCGAGTTGAACAGGAAGCGCCCGAACGGCACGCCCAGCGAACTCCACCCGGTGATGTAGTTGTCGAAACTGAAGGCGGAGCCACTGCTCCCGCCGGTGAGGATGTCCTTGTTCGGCATGAAGGATCTGGTCAGCATCCACACCAGCGGATAGATCATCACCACCGCGAAGGCGATCAGCAGGACATGCTTCCAAGTGCCGCTGAGCAGCCGCCCGAGATTAGTTCTCATAGTGCACCCAGTACCGGGAGGCGATGAAGTTGACCGCGGTGAACATGCCGATCACCACGAACAGGACCCAGGCCAACGCGCTGGCGTAACCCATCTCGAAGTTCTGGAAGCCCGACTGGAACAGATACAGCGTGTAGAACAGCGTCGAGTTCGCCGGGCCACCAGTCCCCGACGAGATGATGTACGCCGGGGTGAAGGCCTGGAACGCGCCGATCAACTGCAGCACCAGGTTGAAGAAGATCACCGGACTGAGCAGCGGCAGGGTGACCCAGAGAAAGCGGCGGATCGCGTTGGCGCCGTCCACCCGGGCCGCCTCGAGCAACTCCTCCGGGATCTGCCGCAGGCCGGCCAGGAAGATGATCATGGGCGATCCGAAGGTCCAGACATGCAGGACGATCAACGTGTCGAGGGCGTGGGCAGGGTCGGAGATCCACGAACCCATGTGGATCCCGACCTTGCCCACCAGCTTCGGCAGCAGCCCGTCGCTGGAGAAGAGCTGCCGCCAGAGCACCGCGACCGCGACGCTGCCGCCGAGCAGGGACGGCAGGTAGTACACAGACCGGTACAGCGCCAGCCCGCGGACGCCGCGGTTCAGCGTGACCGCGACGAGGAGGGCGAACCCCAGTTGCAGCGGGACCGAGATGAAGACGTACTTCGCGGTCACGACGGCCGAGGCCGCGAAGGTCGGATCCGAGATCATCCGCCGGTAGTTCGCCAATCCGGCCCACTCGGGTGTGCCACCCAGCCGGTAGTTGGTGAACGACAGGTAGAGCGACGCCAGCATCGGGACCAGGGTGATGAGCACGACACCGAGCAACCACGGGATCAGGAACAGATAGCCCGCCCGTCCGGTCCGGCGCTCGATCGAGACTTGCCGTGTCTTCAGGCCCTCAAGTGCAACAGCCATGGGAGTCCTCCTCCACTGTTGGGCTTCAGGCGGTCAGGGGCTGCCAGTACTGCGGCCGTCCCTCCCATTCACGGAGTCCTTCGCGCACAGCGTCGAGGCGTTCCATCGTGGCCCCGTCGTAGTGCCCCAGGGACAGGCCGTCGCAGCCGGCGTCGACCGCGGCCTTGACGCTGGCCCGCAAGGTCTCCGGTGTCGCGTTCGGACGGACGCCGAGCGCGGCGATCAACTTCTGGTCCTCGCGCAGCGACCGGCGGGCCTTCATCAGCTTGGCGCGCTTGGTCGCCACGCCCTCCGCGGTACCGAGCTGGTCGGAGTAGTCGGACTCGCGCACCGAGTCGACGTAGGCGAACGCGGACTTGAAGTCGAGGCCGGCGCGTTCGGGCGAGGCCATGTAGGTGTTGTAGCGGAACTCGACCTCGCGTCCTGACGATCGAAGAGCTTCCCGCACCCTCGCGAAGAGCTCGGTGATCGACCGCTTCCTGAACTGGAGCCAAGCCGTCAGCGCATCATTCTCGAGCAGCAGCGCCGACTCGGTGTAGTTGGCCTCGTCGAGCAACTGCCGCTCGTGCAATTCCTCGAGACCGTCCTTGACCGCGAGTCGCGCCAGGTGCTGCACCTCGTCGACCAGCGCGTTCCAGTCCAGGCCCTCGCTCTTCGCCTTCGCCTTGCAGCTGTCGCAGAAGCAGCCACCGGTTGCCACCGCCAACAATTGCTGCCAGGCGGTCGGGCCGAAGCTGTGCGTCCCACCGTCGCCGCGGCCGGAGCCGAACATCACCAGACAGGTCTGGACGTAGTCCACGTCGTAGTTGGTGGCAAGGTCGGTGAAGAGCGCAGCCAGATACTCCTGCACGTCCGGGTGGTTCAGGCACGGCAGCGCACGCTTCGCCTCGACGGCCTCGAACGCGCCGACGACGTTGCCGAAGACATCGCGCTGGAGCACATCCGGGTAGTTCTCCCGGGCGTACTGCGCGTCGATGACCGTGTGGGAGATCTCGCAGCCGGTCCGCATCCCCCGCGCCCGGGCCGCGTCGATCAGGGGTTGCAGCCAGTCCTTGTCCTTGAGGAAGTCGCGTTCCGACGTGAGCGGCTTGATCCGCCCGTAGCGGGATGCGTCGGGCCGCCAGTAGGCCCGGCTGTCCTCGGGAACGTAGTACCGGCGAACGGGGTTGTGCGGGTAGAAACGTGCGTGCAGCGGGCGCTTCTCGCGATGCATGAGACCTACCAGGTACGCCGAGTTCACCTCGGCGCGGCTGGCCAGCACGTCCAGGATGTGCTCCACTCCCTCATCGTGGAGGTCCCAGGCGTACAGACTTGCGGCGATCTCGTTCAACGGCATGTTTTGTCCTTCGGTTCGTGAAAGATGAGCACGTCGGTGGATCAATGGCGCGGTGTCACTTGGCCAGCAGCTTGGTCCTCAGGTCACCGAAGACCGTGTCGACCGTCTGGGCGACCGTTGACTTGCCATAGGCAAGGTTCTCGATCGCCTTGTTCATGGCGGTGCCGAAAGCGCCGGCGGTCGGCAACGCAGCCGGTACCGGCTTGGCCTTCGCGCTCGCCTCGAAGCCGATGTACTTCAGGAACTGGGCCTCGGGAGCGCTGACGGTGGGCGAGATCACCTGGCGGATGCGATCGGTCGGCGGGCCACCGATCGTCGTACCGATGATCTTGGCGCGGTCCTCGTCGTTCAGCAGGAAGTCGGCGAACTTGAGTGCCGCTTCAGAATTCTTGGTGTTGGCGGCGATGCTGAGCATGTTCGGGTCCAGGGCGATGTTGGCGTTGCCGGCACCACCGTTGCCGGGGACGGGCATCAGGACCAGCGGGTCCTTCGACAGTTGCTGGAGCTCGAGCATCTGGTTGGAGTTGCGCATGTGGAAGGCGGAAAGACCTCTGATCATCGGGGCGCCTTCGAAGTACGGGTTCTGTTCCAGCGCCAGCGCGGTCGGCACCGCCGCCTGGCTGTCGCGCAGCTGCTTCCAGTACTCCAGCCAGGTGGTCAACAGCTCGCGGGTGAAGCCGATGTCACCGGAATCGGTCCACATCTGCTGGCCGTTCTGACGGGCATAGGCACGGAAGAAGTTCGGCGCGCTCGCGTAGTTGGGATCGTCCGTGCCGAAGAACTTCTCCCCCTTGGCCTGGTGGATCTTCGCGCAGTACGAGGTGTACTCCTCCCAGCTGTAGGCCTCCGGGTACTGCTTGATCGGGATGCCGACCTCGTCGAGGACGCTCTTGCGGGCGAAGACCCCGACGGACTGGATCCCGTGCGTCATCGCGTACTGCTTGCCGCTCTGCTTGCCCGGCTCCATCACGGCGGCGCTGAAGCCGTCGATCGCGATCCCGCCGGCCGTACCGAGGTGGGGGGTGAGATCCATGATGTGTCCCTCGGACGCCATCTGCGGCAGCAGATCGCCCAGGATCCACATCACGTCCGGCAGGTTCTTGCTCGCCATCGCGACGGTGGTCTTCGTCCTGATGGAATCGATTGCACCGAACTCCGGCATCACCTTGATGGTGGGGTTCTTCTTCGTGAACAGCGCGCAGGCCTCCTGGAAGCGCTTCACGCGATCGTCGGCGCCCCAGAACATGAACCTCAGCGTGGCCGAACCGCCACTGCCGCCGGCTGAATCCGAGGCCCCGCAGGCGGCCAGTGCTGACGACGTGAGCCCGGCGGCCCCCAGCGCTCCGCCCAACTGCAGGAGGCGGCGACGCGACAAAGTACGAGGATTGGCAGTCATTTCCCGACCTTTCACCAGTGGTGGGCTGGGCACGAGCATCCGCCTTGTACAGTTGTCTGTCAATATGACAAGACTGGCAAGTTTACAAGTCAGGCTCAGTCCGGCTGTCTGGTCCAAGGACTGACCAGTAAGCTTGCGGGAATCGAAGGAGAGGAGTAACGCCGTGCAGATCGATGCGGGCCTGGAACTCGGGCCGTCCTCGTTGACCGAAGCGCTGTTCGAGTCTGTCCGTAAGCGCATCGTGAACGGCGACATCGCCCAGGGGGAAAGGGTTACCGAGGTCCGCCTCGCGACGGAGTACAACGTCGCCCGCCCTACCGCCAAGGCCTGTGTCGAACGACTGACCGCCCTGGGACTGCTCCGCCGGACGGCCCACAAGACCGCGGTCGTCCCGACGCTCGACGAGGCCGAGATCCGCGATCTCTTCTTCAGCCGGATCACCATCGAACGCGCTGCGGTCAGCGCCCTCGCGCTCGCCGGTGCCGTGCCGGCAGCGGCTACCAAGGCGCAGATCGCGATCGAGTTCGCCGCCCGCGACCGGCAGTTCGCGAACCAGGTCGAAGCCGACATCGCCTTTCACTCGGCCCTGGTGACAGGTGTCGGGAGCCGCCGCCTGGCGCGGATGCACGAGTTGATCATCGGCGAGGTGCAACTGACGATGGGCCACTACCAGGCCCATCGGACCGCCGACCCGACCACTGTCGCGCAGGAGCACGCCGCGATCCTCGACGCGATCAAGGACGGTGATCCGGACCGGGCCGGCGAGCACCTCAACTACCACCTCGAACAGGCCCAGGGGCGTCTGCTCACCTCATTGGCGAAGGCAGTCGTAACCTGAGATTGCTAGACAAGATTGCATGCCTGACGGTTCGATGCGTAGTCTTCGCGTGATCGTTCTTCCGAGGAGGGGATCCATGGACTACCGCGGGCATCCGTTGAGCGCGAACGTGTCGATGCTGTTCACCGAACTCCCCTACCTGGACCGTTTCGGGGCCGCGGCCCGGATGGGCTTCACCCAGGTGGAGAGCTGGTGGCCGTTCGCCTCGCCCACGCCTTCGGTTCCCGAGGTCGACCTCTTCGTCACCGCGATCTCGACGGCCGGGGTGACGCTGAGCGCGCTGAACTTCTTCGGTGGTGACGTGGCGGCCGGTGAGCGCGGGATCGCCTGCCGGCCCGACCGCGAAGCCGAGGCGGCCGCCAACCTCGGCGCGATGGTCGCGATCGCCGAGAGCACAGGGTGCCGGTTGTTCAACATGCTGTACGGGCAGCTCGATGATCGTTGGTCAGTTGCGGAGCAGGAGTCGACAGCTGTTGCCGCGATCAGAGCGGGGGCCGAAGCGGTGGGCCCACTGGGTGGGACAGTCTTGCTGGAACCTCTGACAGAGGGACTGAACGGGCGCTATCCACTGCTGACAGCCGACGATGTGCTGGCATTGCTGGACGGGCCGCTGAAGGATCTGACCAACGTGTCGCTGCTGTTCGACACGTTCCACCTGGGGAGCAACGGCGTCGACCTGGTTGCGACTGCCACGGCTCTTGGAGCGGGCATCAAGCATGTCCAGATCGCCGACAGCCCGGGACGCGGAGAGCCCGGGTCGGGCGCCCTGGCCATCGATGCGGCCCTGGATGCTTTGAGCGCGGCCGGCTATGGCGGCGTGGTCGCCTGCGAGTACAAGCCGACCACCGACACCGCTACCAGCCTGGCGACCTTCCTCAGACCATGAGGTGAAGAAGCAACCAAACCGCGGGAGCCGTTGCCAGCAAGGAATCCAGCCGGTCCATCACGCCACCGTGCCCGGGCAGCAGGTTCGACATGTCCTTGATGCCGAGGTCCCGCTTGATCATCGACTCGGCCAGATCCCCGACCGTCGCGGTCAGGACCGCGACCGCGCCGACGATCGCGCCGACCCACCAGTGACCGTCGAGCAGCCAGACCACGGACCCGATGCCGGCACCGATACAGGCCAGCGTGGAGCCGGCGAAACCCTCCCAGGACTTCTTCGGGCTGATCGTCGGCGCCATCGGATGCTTGCCGAACAGCACGCCGACCACGTAGCCGCCGACGTCGCTCGCCACCACGACGAAGAAGAAGATCCCCACCCGTTGGGCGCCGTCTTCCTCCGGCCGCACCAGCAGGATCGCGAAGGCGGCCAGCATCGGCACGTAGCCGACCAGGAACACACCGGTCGTGACATCGCGGACGAATCCGATCGAGCCGCTCGGCATCCGCCAGAAGATCGTCGCCAGCACCGTGGCGGCCAAAGCGACCATCAGGGCCAGCGGGCCACCGAAGTACGCCGAGACCACCATCGCCGTCGTACCGGCGAACAGTGGGATCCGGAACAGCTTCGCGCCGCCGGTGTGGAAGACCCGGACCAGTTCGTCGACGGCCACCAGGACGGCGGCCAGCACGACGAAGATGAAGAGAACCTTCTCCCAGTACAGGGATCCGAAGATGACCGCGCCGAGCCCGAGACCGACCGCGATGGAGACGGGCACGTTGCGCCCGGCGCGGCTCGGCGCGGGCGTGCTCTGGTCGACGCCCATCACACCTCGAGCAGTTCGGCTTCCTTGTGCCTCAGCAGGTCGTCGATCGAGTCGACGTACTTCTTCGTCAACCCGTCGAGCCGCTTCTCAGCACTCTTGCCCTCGTCCTCGCCCGCATCGCCGCCCTTGACGGTCTTGTCGACCTCGTCCTTGGCGTGCCGGCGGATGTTGCGCACCGAGACCTTGGCCTCTTCGGCCTTGGTCTTGGCGACCTTGATGTACTCCTTGCGCCGCTCCTCGGTGAGCTGAGGCATCACCACCCGGATCACCGAGCCGTCGTTGCCCGGGTTCACCCCCAGGTCGGAGTCGCGGATCGCCTTCTCGATCGCGCCCATCGCGCTCTTGTCGTACGGCGAGATGAGCACGGTGCGCGGCTCGGGAACCTGGAAGCCGGCCAGCTGCTGCAGCGGCGTCGGGCTCCCGTAGTAGTCGGCCACGATGCCCGAGAACATCTGCGGGTGCGCCCGGCCGGTGCGGATCGCGGCGAAGTCGTCCTTGGCGACCTCCACGGCCTTCGCCATCTTCTGCTCGGCTTCGCGGAGTGCTTGGTCGATCACGACATTCCTCGCTTCCTAGGGGCCGCGTCGGTGCGGCCGCTCCAACCCTACGAACGCTGGTTTACCAGACATCGGACGTCAGCCCGTGTGTCGGTCGATCCTAGTGCCTGGGTCACTGACCTGGTGAAACGACCGTGCCGATCTTCTCACCTCGGACGACGCGGGCGATGTTGCCCTCCTCCAGACCGAAGATGACGATCGGCAGCGCGTTGTCCCGGGCCAGGCTGATCGCTGTGGCGTCGGCGACCCGGAGCCCCCGGGCCAGGAAGTCGTCGTACGAGAGCTGGTCGAACTTGACCGCGTCCGGGTTCTTCTTCGGGTCGGAGTCGTAGACCCCGTCGACACCCTGCTTGCCCATCAGCAGCACCTCGGCACCGATCTCCAGCGCGCGCTGCGCGGCCACGGTGTCGGTGGAGAAGTACGGCATGCCCGAGCCGGCGCCGAAGATGACCACCCGGCCCTTGGCCAGGTGACGGTCCGCCTTGCG
>NZ_DASRXP010000225.1:0-8893 GCF_035687465.1 Kribbella sp. | reverse complement strand
ACCGGTCGCTGGCCGGCCCGGCTGACCGAGGTCGGCGAGGCCGAGCTGGCCCGAACGGAGCGGGACTCCGGGCGGATCTAGAGCGTGTCTCCCAAACCATTCAGCCGGCGTCGTGGCGCCCAGGCAGACACCTCGCGGCGTTGTCGTCGCCGCCGGTCCAACAACGGGACCGGCGACTCCTCCGCCTTGCGATGCGCCCACCTGGCCACCACGCCACTCGGCCCAGGATTTAGCAGACACGCCCTAGGGACTTGGGAGCGATCGCGGTAGCCCGAACGAGGGCAGCACGCTGTTCTCGAAGCGGGTCATGGCGCTGATCCGGTCGCCGGCGAGGGTGAGAACGTAGAGGCCGGTTCCGTGGCGGATGCCGGTCGGGGAGCGCAGGTAGGCTCCGAACGCCGGTTGACCATTGGCTCGGGTGGGGATGAGGTCGAACCTCCGACCCGCGCGGAAGATGCTGGCGCAGAAGCGCGCCACGACGTCTCGGCCCTGGTATTCGAACGGCATCGGTGGCATCGACATGAAGACGTCGTCGGTCAGAAGGGTCACCAGCGCGTCGAGATCGGCGGATTGCCAGGCGCGGACGAATTTCGCCACGATCGTTTCCTCCGCGGGCGAGTCGGGGACGGGCGGCGGTTCGCGGTCGTCGGTCGTGGGCCGTCGGTGCTGCAGGCTGGCGCGCGCCCGTTTGAGGGCGCTTTTGACCGACTCGACGCTCGAGTCCAGCATGTCGGCCACCTCGTTCGCGTGGAATCCGAGGACGTCGCGCAGGATGAGCACGGCGAGCTGGCGAGGCGGCAGGACCTGAAGGGCGGTCACGAAGGCCAGGGAGATGGATTCGGTCTGCTCGTAGCGGGCCTCCGGGCCGAGCGGCGCGTCGATGGCACCTTCGAGCAGGGCGTCGGGCAATGGCTCGAGCCAGACGACCTCGCCGAGCTGGGTCGGTTCGGGCGGTTCGACCTTGGGCACGTCCCACTCCTTGGCTAGGCGTCGGCTGGCCGACCGGCGCGCGTTGAGGCACCGGTTGGTGGCGATCCGGTAGAGCCAGGTGCGCAGCGAGGCGCGTTCCTCGAACCCTCCGAAGCCTTGCCAGGCGGCCAGCAGCGTGTCTTGCAGGGCGTCCTCGGCGTCCTGGAACGATCCGAGCATCCGGTAGCAGTGCACCTGCAGCTCCCGGCGGTGCGGCTCGGTCAGCTCCCGGAACGCGTCGCCGTCCCCGGCCCGCGCCCTTGAGATCAAGTCGGCGGCCACTTCTCCCACCCTCGGGTCACCCTCTTCCCGCATCTTGTCGCACTTCCTGTATGGACACCGGCCGAGGGCCGAAGGGGGCGGTTGGCGGCCGCCCCTTTCTCGACGTCGCGGTGTCTACCTCATCGACGGCTCTGACGATCCGGACGCCGATGGACGGCGAACCCGGCAGACACCCCGAAGGTGAGTCTCAGCCGTCCTCACTCATGAGGTGGGCAGGTCTGACCACCCGGACACTGAAAGGAACCAAAGATGTTGCTGCACGACAAGGTTGCGGTGATCTACGGAGCCGGAGGCGGGATCGGCGGCGCTGTCGCACGCGCCTTCGCGGCTGAGGGAGCGAAGGTCTTCCTTACCGGGCGCTCCCTGGCGCCCGTGGAAGTTGTCGCGAAGGACATCGTTTCCGCCGGCGGATCCGCCGAGGCGGCGGAGGTCGACGCTCTGGACGAGCAGGCTGTGGACAGGCATCTGCAGTCCGTGATCGATCGCGCGGGCCGCGTCGATATCTCGTTCAACGCGGTCGGGATCCCGAATGCGGAGATTGTGGGTGTTCCCCTGGCCGAGCTGGGTGTCGAGCAGTTCTCCCTGCCGTTCGCGACCTACGCCACGTCGTACTTCCTGACCGCGCGCCTGGCCGCACGGCGCATGATTCCGAGCCAGTCGGGGGTGATCATGACCGTCACCGCGCTCCACTCGCGGACGGGCCTCCCCTTGGTGGGAGGCTACGGTCCGGCGCAGGCCGCCAAGGAGGCACTCACTCGAGATCTGTCCGCCGAGCTCGCACCTCACGGCATTCGCGTGGTCGGTCTGCGACCACAGGGCATGCCGGAGACACGCACGATCAAGGACGCCTTCCTGCCTCGCGCCAAGGCATCGGGCATGACCTGGGAACAGTGGCAAGAGCTCCTCGCAAGCAGGACCCACCCGCGACGGCTCATGACGCTCGACGAGGCGGCAAACATGGCGGTGTTCATGGCGTCCGACAAGGCCAGCGGGATGACGGGGACCACCGTCAACCTGACCATGGGCAGCCTGGACGACTAGCGGCTAAGCAGCCGTAGCGTCGCTCGTCGAGCGCGCGTTTGCGCGCAGACCGGAACCATCGACGTACGGCCCATTGAGGAGTTGGAACGTGCGCTCATCGAGACGTCAAAGGAATCCATAGTGGGAACCAAGGCACACACAAATAGAGGAATGGTCCTCGTACTGGCGTGCGCGGCGCAGTTCATGGTCGTGCTCGATGTTGCGATCGTGAATGTCGCCCTGCCCTCGATCCAGCAGGATCTCGGCATCGGGCAGAGCACCTTGCAATGGATCGTCATCGCGTACGGCCTCATGCTCGGCGGATTCCTGCTGCTCGGCGGCAGGATGGCCGACCTTTTGGGGCGCCGCCGCATGCTACTGACGGGACTGACACTGTTCTCGTTCGCCTCACTGGTCGCGGGCGTGGCGGGATCCGCCGAGCTCCTGATCGGCGCCCGGGCCCTGCAGGGCTTCGGGGCGGCGCTCATCCCGCCGGCCGCCCTCTCGATTCTCGCCGTGACTTTCGCGGAAGGCGCCGAGCGCAATCGCGCGCTCGGGCTCTACGGCGCCGTCACCGGGGTGTCGGCGTCGGTCGGCGTGATCGCGAGTGGTCTGCTCACCGACGGCGCAGGCTGGCACTGGGTCTTCCTCATCAACGTTCCGATCGGCGTCCTTCTCATCGCGATGGCGGCCATCTTCCTGCCCGTCGACGCTGGCGACCGTCGCGAGAGCGAACGCTTCGACGTCGCCGGCGCGGTCACCGTGACCGGAGGCCTGCTCCTGCTCGTCTACACGCTCAACCGCGCCAGCGACTTCGGCTGGGGTTCCGCGTCGACGCTCGGACTGTTCGCCGCTTCCGTCTTGATGCTGTCCGCTTTCGTGCGGATCGAAGGGCGGTCCCGGTCACCGCTGGTGCCCGGCTCGGCGCTGCGCAACCGCACGCTGGTGGCGGCGAACCTGTCGGCGTTCTTCACGTTCGGAGCGTTCTTCGCCTTCATCTTCCTCGGCTCACTGCTGATGCAACAGGTTCTCGGCTATTCGCCGACCCGGACGGGCGTCGCCTGGCTCGCCACAACGGCGACGTCGTTCGTGGCGGCTGGGATCACGGGAGGGAAGCTCGTTGCGGTGGTGGGTGTGCGGCGCCTGCTCGTCGCGGGCCAATCGCTCCTCGCGATCTCGGCACTGTTGCTGACGCGGGTTCCGGCTGGAGGGGACTTCGCAACCGACCTGCTGCCGGCGCTGCTCCTAGCTGGCGTGGCCGGGGGAATGGCTGCTCCGGCCGCACAGATCGGCGCTCTGTCCGGTGTCACGCACTCGATGACCGGTCTGGCGTCCGGGCTCGTCGAAACCCTGCGCGAGATCGGGGGCGCCGTCGGCGTGGCCGCCGTGTCGACGGTCCTCGTCTCGCGAGCCGGCGAGATCGCCGATGCTGCCGACCAAGCGGCCCGCGGACTGGCGGCCGTGAACGCTTTCCACGCCGCGTTCTGGGTGATCTTCGTCGTCGCAGCCCTGGGTGCGCTGACGGCCGCGATTGGCTTCCCCAGGCGCACAACGCAAGAGATCGAGCCTGATCCGGCTGCTGACACGGAAGCTGTAGTTCGTGATCTGTAGCGCGTCGCCGCTCACCTCCGCGAGCAGTTCAGGGCACGCCTTGTCCGTCTCGCGAACATCGGCGTCCGGTGCGGGTCTCCCGCCCGGGCGCCGATGTTCCTAGGCTCGGAGGTACCCCTACCAGGAGGACTGGAGATGACGATCACCGAGAGCTCGACGGAGCTGGCCGCGGAGTACGCGGCGAACGGCTTCGTGCTGGTGAAAGGCCTGCTCAGCAAGGAGGAGGCCGCGGCGCACCGGGAGACCAGCCACCGGTTGCTGGCCCGGCTGAACCGCGACGACGACCCCACCTGGGCGGCAGCTCGGGACATGTCGATGGCGCCGACCAGCCTGCAACATCTGCACGACGCACAGTTCTACGACGCCGCTTTCTCCCGGCTGCTGGTGGACCCGCGGTTCACGGACGTGGCCGCTGCAGTGATGGGCGTCGAGAACGTCCAGTTGCACCACACGAAGCTGTTCGTGAAGCCGCCGGAGAACGGTTCGCCGTTCCCGCTGCACCAGGACTATCCGTTCTTCCCGCATCGCGATCACCGGGTAGGCGCGGCGATCTTCCACTTCGACGATGCCCCGGTGGAGAAGGGCTGCGTCCGGATCCTGCCGGGGAGCCACAAGGCCGGGCCGCGGGAGCACGACCCCGCCGGCTCGTTCCACCTGCCCGACGTACCGTTCGAGTCGGCTGTGCCGCAACCGGCCGAAGCTGGTGACGTGCTGTTCTTCACCTACCTGACCGTGCACGGCTCCGGGGTGAACGTGAGCAACGAGCCACGAACCACCTGGCTGGTGCAGTACCGCGACCCGGCCGACCCGCCCACGGTGAAGACCCACGACCACTCCCTCGGGCAGGGCATGATGCTGAGGGGAGTGGACCCGACCGGCAGGAGTGGCGTTTGAGCCTGGAGTCCGTGGCTTCGGCAGACCGCTTCGTCGATCTCGCCGGACTGCTCGAGTCCTGCGAGGTCGACGGGTTCCGCGCGGACTTCGTCAGCTGGGGGCACTACCGCCCGGAGTACTGGCGCAATTACTGGCACAGCCACTCGTTCCACGAGGTCTGCCTGGCGTACTCGGGCGAAGGGCGCTTCAACTCCGGTACTACGAGGTACGACGTGGTGCCGGGGTCCGTCTTTCTGGCCCGCCCGGGTGATGTCCACGAGATCGAGTCGAGCCGGTCGGCGCCGCTGGGGATCGCCTTTTGGGGATTCACCTTTCGGGCGGAATCGGGCTCTGCTGCCACCGGTACTGGCTGGTGGTCCGGGCTGACTCGGCCGGATGGTCCAGTGATGTCTTTGGAGCTAGGCGGTCTGCCAGCGGCTATCTCTACGCTGGCGGCCGAGGCTGCGGCTCCGCGATCGGGCTACCGGGCTGTTTTGGCCGCGCTCGGAGCGGCTCTGGTGCTGGAGACGGCCCGGGCCTTTGCTCTCGACGACGACTTGTCGGTCGAGGTGCTGCCTCGGGAACGGGACCGCGGGACGGTCATCGTCGAGGCCATGCAGCGGCACCTCGTGGACAACCTGTCCCGGCCGGTCACCGTCCGCGAGGTAGCCGCCGCTGTCCATCTCTCTGAGCGGCACGCCGAGCGGCTCTTCTCAGCGGTCACAGGCGCCTCCCTGATGAGCACCTTGCGCCGGCTCCGACTGGAACTGGCTGCGCAGTTGCTGCTTGATCCCAGTGAGACCGTCACCGCAGTGGCCCACCGCTGTGGCTACTCGGACGTGCGGCCGTTCGCGACTGCCTTCCGTCGTCAGTACGGGACCACGCCGACGGCTTTCCGGCGTACGGGCGGCACTACCTTCGTAGCTCGCTGAAAGCAGGCCTGTCAGAACGAGACGTTCTCCGTGCTGTCGGCGCGCATCACGGACTCCTGCTGGAACTGCTTCTCGTACTTGCTGCGGATCTCTTCCAGCTTGCGGCTACTGTCCTTGGCGGCGTCGATCGGGTAGACGATGATGAGGACCTTCGAGTGCTCGCGCACGATCTTGCCGCTCTCACTGTCCTTCCACTGCCCGTTGCCCGCGAGCACGGTCAGTCCGTCGGGGAACCGCGGCGTGACCGTGTCGTTGATGAACCGCTGGAACTGGTAGTCGGTGACGTCGGGGCCGGGCTTGTCCATTCCGAAGAACAGCTCGGTCCGGACCCAAAGGTCACCGACCACTTGCAGCTTCTTGTCGTCACTGCTGTCCGACTGCTGCAGGGCCACCGCGGTCGGTGTCACCAGCGCGGTCGCGATCAGCGCGGCGGTCGCGGTCTTCTTGACCAACTGCGTCATGCGTAGTCCCCCTGGGAGTCTGATTCGTGTCCCAGCCGACGCTAGGCGCGGCCCGGCGGTCGTGGCCGGGATCCGCCGGATTTCTGACCGGGGGCACCGGGGGTCGTGCCCGAAGGTCCGCCGTTCGCTGCCCTCGACGGCCGGGGCGGTGATAACCCGGTCACGCCCAGGTGGGGCGATGCGCTAATCTGGTGGAATGCGAGTGACCCTGCTTCTTAGCTAGCCGTACTGGCATCCAGGCGCCTTCTGCGCCGGTCAGTACGGCGTCCCCTCCTGAGCGAGGGGCCTTTTTATTTGACACGGTTCGTTTCAGGAACCATTTCTGGCAGGGTTCACACCACATCCCGAGAACGCAGGAGTACGACGGTGAGCGAGCAGGTGGAGCACGACGCGGACGCCCCGATCGACCGGGGAGGGTACGACTTCAACGCCATGCAGGCCAAGTGGCGGCCGGTGTGGGAGAAGCTCGACCCGTTCAAGGCCCGCGATGACGGGTCGGCTGAGCGCCGCTACGCGCTGACGATGTTCTCCTACCCGTCCGGGGACCTGCACATGGGTCACGGCGAGGTCTTCGCGCTGCACGACGTGCTGGCCCGCTTCTGGTTCCAGCAGGGGTACGACGTGATGAACCCGATCGGCTGGGACTCCTTCGGGCTGCCGGCCGAGAACGCCGCGATCAAGCGCAACGAGCACCCCGCGACGTACACCTACGCCAACATCGAGACCCAGGCGGAGTCGATCCGGCGGTATGCGCTGGCCTTCGACTGGTCGCGCCGCCTGCACACGTCCGACCCGGAGTACTACCGGTGGACGCAGTGGCTGTTCCTGCGGTTCTACGAGCGCGGGCTGGCGTACCGCAAGGCGTCGTACGTGAACTGGTGCCCGAACGACCAGACCGTGCTGGCCAACGAGCAGGTCGTGCAGGGTCGCTGTGAGCGCTGTGGGTTCGAGGTCACCAAGCGCGAGCTGACCCAGTGGTACTTCAAGACCACCGACTACGCGCAGCGGCTGCTGGACGACATGGACCTGCTGCAGTGGCCCGAAGAGATCCTGCTGCAGCAGCGGAACTGGATCGGCCGGTCCGAGGGCGCGTTCACGGACTTCGTCGTGGAGGGTCACGCCGAGCCGATCAAGGTCTTCACCACCCGCCCGGACACCCTGTTCGGCGCCACCTTCATGGTGGTCGCGCCGGACTCCAAGCTGGCCGCGGCCCTGGTCACGCCCGAGCAGCAGGAGGCGTTCGACACCTACCTGACCGCGGTGAAGGCCTCGACCGAGATCGAGCGGCTGAGCACCGAGCGGGACAAGACTGGCGTCTTTCTGGGCTCGTACGCGATCAACCCGGTCAACGGCGAGCGGATCCCGATCTGGGCAGCTGACTACGTGCTGGCCGACTACGGCACCGGCGCGATCATGGCCGTGCCCGGTCAGGACTCCCGGGACTGGGAGTTCGCGGAGAAGTTCGGCCTGCCGATCGTGCGGACCGTGCAGCCGGAGGACGGCTTCGACGGCAAGGCTTACACCGGCGACGGACCGGCCATCAACAGCGCGAACGACGAGATCAGCCTGAACGGTCTGCCGGTCGACGAGGCCAAGGCGAAGATCAGCGACTGGCTGCAGGACAAGGGCCTGGGCGAGCGGACGATCAACTACCGGCTGCGCGACTGGCTGCTGAGCCGGCAGCGTTACTGGGGTTGCCCGATCCCGATCATCCACTGCCCGTCCTGCGGCGAGGTGCCGGTGCCGGACGACCAGCTGCCGGTCGAGCTGCCCGACCTGCGGGGTGCCGATCTGGCTCCCAAGGGGGTGTCGCCGCTGGCGGCCGCCCGCGAGTGGGTCGAGGTCGCCTGCCCGAAGTGCGGCGGTCCCGCCGAGCGCGACACCGACACGATGGACACGTTCGTGGACTCGTCCTGGTACTACCTGCGCTACATCTCGCCGGAGTACACAGAGGGCGCGTTCGACCCCGAGGCTGCCAAGCGCTGGATGCCCGTCTACCAGTACGTCGGTGGCAAGGAGCACGCGGTACTGCATCTCCTGTACGCGCGCTTCTTCACCAAGGTGCTGCACGACCTGGGTCTGCTGGACGCCGTCGAGCCCTTCACCCGGCTGCTGAACCAGGGCCAGGTGATCAACGAGGGCAAGGCGATGAGCAAGTCGCTGGGCAATGGCGTCAACCTGGGCGACCAGCTGGACACCTTCGGCGTGGACGCGGTCCGGCTGACGATGGTGTTCGCCGGTCCGCCGGACGACGACATCGACTGGGCCGACATGTCTCCGGGTGGTTCGCTGAAGTTCCTGCAGCGCGCCTGGCGGCTGAGTGGGTCCGTCGAGGCTCCTGTCGGCGCGGACTTCTCCACCGGCGACCTGGCACTGCGCAAGGTCATCCACCGCACCGTGGCCGACGCGACCGAGCTGCTGGAGTCGTACCGGTTCAACGTGATGGTCGCCCGGGTGATGGAGCTGGTGAACGCGACCCGGAAGGCGATCGACTCCGGGCCGGGAGCGGCTGACCCGGCGGTGCGTGAGGCGGTCGAGACGGTGGCGATCCTGCTGAGCCTGGTCGCGCCGTACACGGCCGAGGACATGTGGGAGAACCTGGGGCACGAGCCGACCGTCGCCAAGGCCGGCTGGCCGAAGGTCGACCCGGCCCTGCTGGTCGAGGACTCGGTCATCGCCATCGTCCAGATCGCCGGCAAGGTGAAGGACCGGCTGGAGGTGTCGCCCGACATCACCGACGCCGAG
>NZ_DASRXP010000224.1:0-5605 GCF_035687465.1 Kribbella sp. | reverse complement strand
CTTCTCGCGATTGACGTAGTGGTCCTCGTACACCGGGTTGTTCAAGCCGTCCGCGATCGCGAGTTCGGCCTCGAGCGACGCCTGCACCTCCGGGGTCGCCGTCTTCGACGCGACCAGTTGGTTGAAGGTGTGGACCGGGGCATCCGGGCCCAGCGAAGCGAAGTACGAGTCCATAGCCGTGTGCGCTTCCCAGTTCGAGGTGACCACGATCCCCTGCAGGGCGTCGTACGCCGGGAGGCTGAAACGGATGATGGTGGCGCCCTGGGCCTGCATCTTCGCGCTGACCCCGTCCATCACGCGATTGACTTCCTGATGGCGTGCTTCCGTGCCGAAGAGGTTCGTCATCACGCCGATGCGGGCGCCGCGGAGCGCATCGCGCCGCAGGCCCGCCGTGTAGCTCTTCGGTGCGCGGCCGACGCCGTACCCGGTGACGGGATCGGCCGGGTCGAAGCCCGCCATCACGTCGAGCATCCGGGCGGCATCCTCGACCGTGCGGGTGATCGGGCCCAGTTCGTCCTGGGTGATGCTGTTCGGGATGACGCCTTGACGGCTGATCAGTCCCCGGGTGGGCCGCACGCCGACCAGGCTGCATGCGGACGCCGGCGAGCGGACCGACTGACCGGTGTCGCTGCCCGTGCCGAGGACGGCGAAGTTCGCTGCGATGGCGGCACCAGTGCCACCGCTGGATCCGCCGGGGGTGCGACCGAGGTCGTACGGGTTGAGGACCTGCCCGCCGAGCGAGCTGAGCGAGTTGCCGCCGCGCGCGAACTCCTGCAGGTTGGCCTTGGCGAGGATGATCGCGCCTGCCTTGCGCAACTTGGCGACCGCGGTCGCGTCGTCCGGCGGCACCGAGGTGCGCATCGCGGTGTTGCCGCCGGTGGTCGGCAGGTCGAAGGTGTCGTAGTTGTCCTTCAGGATGACCGGGATGCCGTGCAGGGGGCCGGTCAGGCCGGAACGCCTGTACTTGCGATCGAGCTCATCAGCGACCTCGAGCGCGTGCGGGTTGACCGTGATGATCGCCTTCAGCGTCGGTCCCTGCTTGTCGTACGCCGCGATCCGGTCGAGGTACTGCTGGACCAACTGGCGACAGGTGAGACGTCGGCGGCGGTAGGCGTCGTGGATATCGGCGACGGTTGCTTCCATCAGCTTGAAATCACCCTGGGCGAAGGCGGAGCCCGAGGTGGCCACGGCTCCGACCGCAGCGGTGGCACCGACGATGAATCCGCGTCTGCCCAAGTCATTGAATGGCATCTGACTTCCTCACGTAGCGGGGAATTCAGATCCTGTCATCGGATGTTTTCTCCACACTACGAAAGCGTTTCTATTTTGTGAAGTGAGCTACTTCACTGCGCCATTCGCCGCAGAATGCACGATTCCTTCAAAAAGGGCAATTCAAAAGCCGATTCCATCAGTCGCGGTCCTCGATCTCACCCTCTGTTTCCAGTACCGCGGTGCGGAGCGTTTCCAGCGCCTCCGGCGTCGGCTCTGCCCAGAGACCGCGCTGGGCTGCCTCGAGCAGGCGCTCGGCGATCCCGTGCCGCGCCCAGGGGTTGGACTTGCGGAAGAACTCCGCCACCTCTGGATTGGCGACGTACTCCGTGGTCAGCGTCTCGTACATCCAGTCGTCCACCACGCCCGCGGTCGCGTCGTACCCGAACAGGTAGTCCACCGTCGCGGCCATCTCGAACGCGCCCTTGTACCCGTGCCTCTGCATTGCCGCCATCCAGCGAGGGTTCACCACCCGGGCCCGGAAGACGCGCTTAGTCTCCTCCTCCAGCGTCCGGGTCTTCACCTGAGCCGGTACTGCGGAGTCGCCGATGTACGCCTTCGGATTGGACCCGGTCAAGTGCCGGACCATCGCGACCATGCCGCCGTGGTACTGGAAGTAGTCGTCGGAGTCCATGATGTCGTGCTCGCGGGTGTCCGCGTTCTTCGCCGCGACCTGGATCCGGGCGTAGGCGCGCTCCATCGACGGGCGCGCCTCGGCCCCGTCGAGGTCCTTGCCGTACGCGTAACCACCCCAGACGGCGTACACCTCGGCCAGTTCGGCGTCGGTCCGCCAGTTTCGCGCGTCCACGAGCGGCAGCAGGCCGGCGCCGTACGAGCCGGGCTTGGAGCCGAAGACGCGAGCCGTTGACGCGCGCAGCTCGTTGCCAGCAGCAACGTCAGCATCGACGTGGGCCTTCAGGTAGTTGTCCGAGGCATCCTCGTCCAGCGAAGCCACCGTGCGGACCGCCTCGTCCAGCAGCGAGACCACGTGCGGGAACGCATCGCGGAAGAATCCGGAGATGCGAATCGTCACATCCACCCGCGGCCGTCCGAGCTCGGCGATCGGGACGACCTCGAAACCGGTCACCCGGCGAGAGGCCTCGTCCCACACCGGGCGGCAGCCGAGCAGCCAGAGCACCTCGGCGAGGTCGTCGCCCTGGGTGCGCATCGCGGACGTGCCCCAGACGGTCAGGCCGACCGACCGCGGCCACTCCCCCGTCTCCGCCTGGTGACGGGCCAGCAGAGAGTCGGCCAACGCCACCCCGACGTCCCACGCGTTGCGGCTCGGGATCGCCTTCGGGTCGACCGCGTAGAAGTTCCGCCCGGTCGGCAGCACGTTCACCAACCCGCGGGTCGGCGAACCAGAGGGTCCTGCCTCGACGAACCGCCCGTCGAGCGCACGCAGTACGTTCGTCAACTCGTCGCCGGTCCGCGCCAGCCGCGGCACCACCTCGGTCGCGGCGAAGGTCAGCGACGCCTCCACCCCGGCTGACGAACGGCCGAGGACCTCCTCGACGACGACCGGGACCTTGCCGGCCTCCCAGCCGAGGGTCTCCATGCCGACGACGAGTTTGCGCGCGACCGCCTCCAGCAGATCGACTCCGTCCGCGCCGCTCACCGCGGGCAGATCCGCCAGTGTCGCCAGAGCGGCCAGCTCCGGCACGACCTTGCCGGGGTCCGCCAGCATCGCGGCTTCATCGACCCCGAACGTGTCACCGAGTGCGGCCCGCAGACCCTGGACAGCGCCGGACTTGCCGCCCCACATCTGGTTTGCCCGCAGTACGGCGAGGACGAGGTTGACCTGCGCCTCACCGACAGGACCGCCGCCGAGGATGTGCAGCCCGTCGCGGATCTGCACGTCCTTGATCTCGCACAGATAGCCGTCGAGGTGCAGGACGAATTCGTCGAACTCCTCGTCCTCCGGCTTCGACGAGGTGTGCAGGTCGTGGTGCAGTTGCGCCGCCTGGATCAGGGTCCAGATCTGCGCCCGCAGCGTCGGCACCTTGTCGGGATCCAGTGCGGAGACTGTGGCGTATTCGTCCAGCAGGTACTCCAGCTTGGCCATGTCGCCGTACGTCTCGGCCCGCGCCATCGGCGGCACCAGGTGATCCACGATCACCGCGTGCCCGCGCCGCTTCGCCTGGGTGCCCTCGCCCGGGTCGTTGACGATGAACGGGTACACCAGCGGCAGGTTCCCGAGGACCGCGTCCGGCGCGCAGTCGGCCGCCATCCCGATGCCCTTGCCCGGCAGCCACTCCAGCGTTCCGTGCTTGCCCAGGTGCACCACCGCGTGCGCCCCGAAGCCACCCTCCTCCTCGGCCGCCTCGAGCCACCGGTACGCCGCCAGGTAGTGGTGCGACGGAGCCATATCCGGGTCGTGGTAGATCGCGACCGGGTTCTCCCCGAACCCCCGGGGCGGCTGGATCATCAGCACGACGTTGCCGAACCGCAGTGCCGCCAGGGCGATCGCCGGCTCCGGACCCGACTGGTCGACGTACAGGGAGCCGGGCGCCTCGCCCCAGGCCTCGGTCATTGCCGTGCGCAACGACTCCGGCGCGCGACCGAACCAGCGCTGGTACGTCGACAACGGGATCTTCGCCACCGCACTCGACAACTGCTCGTCGGTCAGCCAGTCCACGTCATGCCCGCCGGCCGCGATCAGCCGGTGGATCAGCCCGTCCGCGCCTTCGGCACCCTGGAGTTCGTCGAGGTTCAGGTCGGGACCGAGGTCGTAGCCGGCCTCCTTCAGTTGGCCGAGCAGGACGACCGCGGAAGCAGGTGTGTCCAGGCCGACCGCGTTCCCGATCCGCGCGTGCTTGGTCGGGTACGACGACAGCACCAGCGCGAGCTTCTTCTCGGCCGCCGGCACATGCCGCAGCCGGGCCTGCGCCACGGCGATCCCGGCGAGCCGGGCGCAGCGCTCGAGATCGGGCGCGTAGCTCGCGATCCCCTCGGCGTCGTACGCCTTGAACGAGAACGGGATGGTGATCAGCCGCCCGTCGAACTCCGGGATCGCGACCTGGGTGGCGGCGTCGAGCGGGGTGATCGCGGCGTTGCTGTCCAGCCACTGCTCCCGGGTCGAGGTCAGCGCGAGCCCCTGGATCAGCGGGATGTCGAGTGACGCCAGCGCGCCCGCGTCCCACGCGTCGTCGGCGCCACCTGCGCTCGCGTTGGCCGCCACCGTGCCGCCCGCTGCCAGCAGGGTCGTGACGAGGACATCGCATTTCCGCAGCAGCGCGAACAGTTCGGCATTGTCGTCGTGGGACGGATCCAGTCCACGCAGCGTCCCGCAGTACACGGGCAGCGCCTGCGCACCGGCAGCCTCGACAGCGTCAGCCAGCGCATCCACGAAGGCCGTGTTGCCCGAAATCTCGTGCGCCCGGTAGTAGACGATGCCGACCACCGGCCGACCGTCTTTACTGACGCTTCGCCCCGCCCGCACCCCGTACTGCGGCAACGCGTGCGGCGGCTCGAACTCGTCACCGGTCAACAGCACGGTGTCCCGCAGGAAGCCGGCCAGGTTCCGCAGATTCTCGGAACCGCCCTCGCGCAGATAGGCGAGGGCTTCCGTCACCGCACCAGCGGGCACCGTCGACAGGGACATCAGCTCGGCATCGGGAGCAGCCTCACCGCTGAGCACGACCGTTGGAAGACCCGAGGAAGTGACGGCGTCGAGGCCCTCCTCCCAGGCGCGGCGGCCGCCCAGCAGGCGGACCACTACGACCTCGACGCCATCGAGCAGGGAGGGGATTTCCGCCAGGTCGACCCGCGCCGGGTTGGCTACCTTCCACCCGGCCCGGGCCTGCGACGCGGCCAGCAGATCGGTATCGGCGGTGGAGAGCAGCAACAGGTTCGCGAGCACGCGCGGCCGGTCCTTCCTCGGGGTGTCCACGCCCCAGGTGGCAGGTACGACGGCAGCAGTTCCTGACTCTCACGCTTGCCGCGTGATCACAGTGGCGGGACCGCCCCGGATTCACACCGGGTTCCTGCGCATCCGTCGATGACACCGCGGACTCTACCGACCGGGACCGGAACACCACCGCACCGCCTGCGTCAAGCAGCCGTTTCAAGCACTCCCGCGCGTTGACCCCGTTCGAAAGGCGGGTGTAGGGCGGAAGGACAGGGTTTGTAACGCTGACGCCCTCCGGCTGCGCACCAGCGTCGCATCAGCACAAGCCACCCGGCTTGCTCTGAAGGAGATCGCTGTGCGCCCGAAACTTCTGAGACTGCTGGCCGCTGTGCTCGCGGCCGGCCTCATCACACCGGTACTGACCGTCGCGCCGAGCGAGGCGACCAAGAGACCCAGTGCGAACCCGGCCGTGATCACGCACTGGAA
>NZ_DASRXP010000223.1:0-11805 GCF_035687465.1 Kribbella sp. | reverse complement strand
GATCGGTGGCCTGGGACTCGGCCTCGGCGGTTACCCGGGGGCGGCCGTGACGTTTGCGTCCATCACCCTCATCGCCATCGTGCTCTCACTCCGGATCCGCCCTGCTCTGTAGCCGCGCCGCCCGCTTGTTGAGGTAACGCTGTTCAGGGGTGTTCGTAGTCATCCGGGCGGCGAGGAGATACGAGGCCCGGGCGGCTGTCAGCTCACCTGCGAGCTCGAGCAGATGAGCCCGGGCGACTTCGACGCGATGGTGGTTGGCCAGCCGGGGATCTGTCTCGAGTTGCTCGAGCAGAATCAGTCCCGCCTTCGGGCCTTGGACCATCGCCACCGCCACCGCCCGATTGAGGAGTGCCACCGGACTGTCGTCGAACCGGATCAGCAGGTCGTAGAGCGCGATGATCTGCACCCAGTCGGTGTCCTCGGTCCGCTCCGACTGGTCGTGAACAGCTGCTATCGCGGCCTGCAGTTGGTACGGACCCAGCGCAGTACGGGTCATCGCATCGGTGACCAGCGTGGTGCCTTCGGCGATCGCAAAGGCGTCCCAAAGGCTGCGATCCTGCTCATCCAGCCGGACCAGCTCGCCGGTAGCGGTTGTCCGGGCGGCGCGCCGGGCATGGGTCAGCAGCATCAGCGCCAGCAGTCCCGCGACCTCGCCGTTGCCGGGCAATAGCCGATAGGTGAGCCGGGCCATCCGGATCGCCTCCTCGGCCAGGTCGACCCGATCGGTGCTCGTGTAGCCCTCGTTGAAGATCAGATAAAGCACCTGCAGTACTGCGGCCAGCCGGACGGGGAGTTCCGCAGGCGGCGGTGGCCGGAACGGGATCCCGGAGTTGCGCACGTTCTGCTTGGCCCGGGTGATCCGCTTGCGCATCGTCTCCTCGGGCACCAGAAGCGCGCGGGCGATCTCGTCGGTGGTGAGACCGCCGACGGCTCGCAACGTGAGGGCGATCTGCGCGGCCCGGTTCAGGGACGGATGGCAGCACAAGAACAACAGCAGCAGGGTGTCGTCGGCATCGCGCGCTCCGGCCGCATCTGCTGCTGGTGCTGTTAGCGGGACCTCGAGCGCGTCCGCGTTCTCCCGGCGCCGACGGGCCTCCTCGCTGCGAAGCTCATCGGTCAGTCGGCGGGAGGCGACGGTGATCAGCCAGGCGCGCGGCTGATCCGGTTGGCCGTCACGCGGCCACTGCTGGGCTGCCGCGAGCAGCGCCTCCTGGACGGCGTCCTCGCAGGCGTCGAAGTGGCCGTATCGCCGGACCAGGGCGCCGAGCACCTGCGGCGTGAGTTCCCGCAGCAGGTGCTCGAAGCCGGTGCTGGTCACGGTCAGGAGTCCGCCGAGCCGTCCATCAGCGGTCGGACCTCGACGATGTCGCCGACCGCGTCGACGATCTGCTGGGCGATTTCGTACGCCCGGTCGGCGCTGACCACGTCGACGATGCCGTAGCTGGCCAGTACCTCCTTGACCTCGGCGTACGGGCCGTCGGCCGCGACCGTGCCGGCCGGGGTCGCGCGGATCGTCCGGGTCAGGGACGGGTCGCCGAGACCCGCGGTGGAGACGAACTCGCCGCTGGCGGTCAGCTCCTTGCCCAGTTGCTCGTAGAAATCGCACGCCTTCTGGAACTCCTCGGGGTCCCAGGTTCCCTCCACCCAGGTCTGGGCGTTGGTGTAGGCCAGCATGATGAACTTCATCTCGCGCTCCTTGCCAGTAGGTCGGCCCCTCCGTCGGGCGCCGTTCATCCACTAGTCGGAGCCGCATCCAAGGCAGGGACAGCCCCGGCTGCATCTTCTCTCAGAATCTTTCTTGTCGGCAGGTGTCCCTCGCGCTCCCCGGGCTCCGACCAGTGGGTGAAAGACCCCACCGGACCTTGGAGACGAACCATGAAGCGACTTCTTACCGCGATTCTTCTCGCCGTAGCGTTGACGACAGCGGCCCTGCCGGCGACGGCGGGCGCGAGCATCCCTCAGCCGGGTCGGCAGACCTACACCGGCGTCATCGACGGCGCGGAGTTCAAGGTCGAGACCCCCGAGCGCTGGAACGGCACGCTGCTGATCTTCAGCCACCCGTACTACCCGGCCTTCATGCCGGACTTCCCACCGGGCCACGGCAACCGGGACGACAGCCAGACCTGGTTGCTCGACCACGGCTACGCGCTGGCCGCCTCGGACTTCAAGGGCCGGACCGGCTTCCTGGTGAAGGAGGCCGTCGAGGATCAGATCGGGGTGCTCGACTGGTTCGAGGACCACGTCGGCCGGCCGCGGCGTACCGTCGCGACCGGATCGTCCGGTGGTGGGGCGATCTCGCTGCTGCTGGCGGAGCGGTACCCGCGCCGGATCGACGGGGTACTGGCGATGTGCACTCCGATCGACCTGTACGGCCAGATGAACCTCTCGCTGGACATCAACTTCGCGCTGAAGACGCTGCTCGCGCCGGGGGCAGACATCGACCTGGTCCGGGCGGACAACCCGGCTGAGAGTGTGGCGCAACTGCAGGCGGTGCTGGTCGAGGCGGCGAAGACTCCGGCGGGGCGGGCCCGGATCGCGCTGGCCAGTGCCTTCGGCAACGTGACGGGCTGGAACTCGGCGCACAACCCGAAGCCGGGGTCGATCGACGACCAGATCGACGCTCTGGTGCAACTGCATCTGCTCAGCACGATCGGGGTTTTCGGTGCGGTCGGCCAGGCGGATCTGGCGGAGAACGCGGGCGGCAATCCGTCGTACAACGTCGGCGTGGACTACCGACGGCAGTTGATCAAGTCGGACCACGAGGACTTCGTGCGCGCGGCGTACCGGCAGGCGGGGCTCGAGCTGGACAAGGATCTGGCCGCGCTGGCAGCGGCGCCACGGATCAGTGCGGATCCGGTGGCCAAGCGCTGGATGGAGCGCTACGCCGTGCCGCGCGGTACGACGCCTTCGCCGGTGGTCACGTTGCACAACACCGTCGATGTGGCGGTCGCCGATCACGAACGCTGGTACGCCGGGCAGGTCCGCGAGCACGGTGATCCCGGTCGGCTGCGGCAACTGTTTGCCGGACGGGCGACACACTGCGCCTTCAGCGTCGCGGAAGAGGTGGTCGCACTGCGGACCCTGGAAACGCGAATCACCACCGGCCGCTGGCCGAGCACCAGCCCGCAACGACTGAACACCGCAGCCGCCGCCCTCGGGTCAGAGTGGAGCAAGGTCTTCGACTTCGCCGCCGGCGGCGACGCGATCCGCCCACCCGCCTTCACCACCTTCCACCCCACCCGACTCCTCCGCCCTTCGCGCTGACCCAGGGGTGAGCTCCGGGACCCCAGGGTGTCATCCCTGGGGTTTCGGACCGTAGGCAGGGATATCGTTCGGTCTTATGGACAACCTGCCCGAGCCCTCGAATCCGCACGCCCATCTGCGCGCTTCCGACACCGACCGCGATCAGGTCGTCGAAGTGCTGCGGGATGCGCTGATGAGTGGCCGGCTCACGCAGGACGAGCACGCCGAGCGACTCGAGCAGACGCTGGCCGCCCGGACCCTCGGCGAGCTCGAGCCGATCACGCAGGACCTTGCCGTCCCGGGGCAGCCGTTCTGCCCCGCGGCGGCCGTTACCCCGTCGAACAGACCGGTACCGATCGAGGACCCGGCCAACCCGGCGGACAGTTTCGACACGGTGATCGGCATCTTCGGCGGCGGCGAACGCAGCGGCCGCTGGCGGGTGAAGCGCCGGACGAACGCGTTCTGCCTGTTCGGCGGCTACGACCTGGACATGACCGACGCGGTGTTCGAGGGCCGCGAGGTCACCGTGTACGCGTTCGCCATCTTCGGCGGCATCGACATCACCGTGCCGGAGAGCGTCGAGGTAAGGAACCACGGCGTCGGCATCTTCGGCGGATTCGGGGGCCGCGGTGGCAAGAACGCGGATCCGAACGCCCCGGTCGTCATCCTCAAGGGTCTGGCCCTGTTCGGTGGTGTCGGGAGCAAGTCCGGTAAGCCCAAGAAGCCCAAGAACGGCGGGCATCTCGGGCACTGACCGGTCAGATCCAGGACTTGAACCACATTCGGTTCAGCCAGTCGGGGTGCGGGAGCACCTGGTCGGTCAGGATCGGCCAGATGTAGGCGAAGTTCAGCACCACCAGCACGACGAACGCGCCGACGACCGCACTGCCGATCAACCGGCGCGGGGTGGAGGTCTGCAGCGCGACGCGGGCCGGACCGAGGATCCGGCCGAGGATCATCGCGAGCGCCATCACGGTGAACGGGATCATCGTGACCGCGTAGAAGAAGAAGATCGGTCTGTCCGTGTACATGAACCACGGCAGCCAGGCCGTCAGGAACCCCACTATCGGTACGCCGAAACGCCAGTCCCGCTGACCTATCCACAGGATCAGCGCAGCGATCAGGGCCAAGGCCCCGGCCCACCACAGCAGCGGCGTGCCGATGGCTGAGATGACGGACAGACAGTTCGTACCGGCCGGTGCGGTGCAGCCCGAAGTACCGGGTTTGATCTCGTTGTTCGCGTCGAACCCGATCGGGCGGGCGATGATCGGCCAGCCGGCCGGGTTGGACGAGTACGGGTGGGTGGCGTTCTTGATGTAGTCGCCGGTGTGGAACGCCAGGACTTCCTGGTGGTAGTGCAGCAACGAGCGGAAGTCGTCCGGGACCACTTTCATCACGCCGTGCGCCGGGTTCTTCGAGGCGTAGTCGTGGTCGTAGGCGTTGTCGTGCAGCAGCCAGCCGGTCCAGGTCGCGGTGTAGGTGATCGCGGCGACGATGACGATGCTGACGAACGCCGGGATCCCGTCGACGAGGGTGGATCTCCTGAACGGGTGCCGTACGCCGATGGCCCGGCGCGCGCCGACGTCCCAGGCGAAGGCGAGCAGGCCGAAGCCGGCGATCAGCCAGATGGCGCTCCATTTGGTGCCGAGGGCGAGGCCGAAGCAGACCCCGGCGGCCAGCCGCCACGGGCGGACCAGCAGCAGGCGGCCGACCTTCCCCGGGGCGGCGCCGTCCACCAGCGAGTCGGCATGCCGGCGACGGGTCCAGTCGCGGTCGGCGACCAGGCACGACACCGCCGCGACCAGCCAGAACGTCAGGAAGATGTCGAGCAGGGCGACCCGGGACATCACGAAGCTCAGCCCGTCGACGGCGATCAGCACACCGGCGACACAGCCGATCAGCGTGGACCGGGTCATCCGGCGGACGGTACGGATCACCAGCAGCACGGTCAGGGTGCCGAACAGGGCCGGCATGAACCGCCAGCCGAAGGTGTTCATCCCGAACAGTTGCTCACCGGCCGCGATCATCCACTTGCCGACCTCGGGGTGCACGGTCAGGCTCGGGGTGTCCTTGAAGACGTCCAGGTTGCCGGCCAGGATCGCCTTGTCGGCGGCCCCCTCCGGCTTGTCGATGAACTGCCGGGCGTAGCCGTACTTCAGCAGCGAGAAGGCGTCCTTGGCGTAGTACGTCTCGTCGAAGACGAACTTCACCGGGTTGCCGAGGTTCCAGAACCTCAGGATCGCGGCCATTGCGGTGATCGCCAGGGTGGCGATCCAGCCGCTCTCGAAATCCCGCGGCATCGGCGGGTACAGCCGCTCCTTCAGCGGCGGCAACCGGCGCCCCCGCACATCGCGGCCGAGCGTCTCCCGCGGCTCGGCGGGCGACGCGGTGTCGTCATCGATCACGGCAGTCACGCCCGCCATGGTACGGACGCCGCGGTACCACCGCCTCCCCGCGTGGCCGGAGGGTCACCTGTGGAAAGCCGAAAACCGTCGACCGAACCTCCTACACTGAGTGACATGAGTACCGCGCGAGAAGAGCTGCACGCGATGATCGACGAGCTTCCGGAGGATGCGGCCGTGGAGCTCGTGCCGGACATGCGTGAGATCTTGAGGCATCGTCTTGCCATGCGCCGGCGCAGCGCTGCCGGTCCGCGTCCCTGGCCTCCGTCGTGGTTCGGCGCGGTGCAGGGCAGCAGTCCTGACCTGGCCGCGCGGAGCGAGGAGATCCTGCGAGACGAGCTCGGCCGGCGCCAGTGATCGTTGTGGATACCGGTCCTCTGGTCGCGGCCGTTCTGTCCGCCGATGATGACCACCGAGCATGCGTCGACCTGTTCGCTTCCGCCCACCTCGGTGGCGAGCAGTTGGTCGTGCCGAGCTTCGTCGTTCCGGAGGTGTGCTACCTGATTCAGCGCGAGGCCGAGGGGGCGAAGGTCGAAGCCGACTTCGTCTATTCGCCGGCGGCGGGAGCCTTCGCCGTCGCCGACTGTGAGGATGTGTTGCTGCGGATCGCCGAGCTGATGGACACGTATACGGATCTGCCGCTAGGTCTGGCTGACGCCTCGGTGGTTGCGATCGCGGAGGAGATCGGGGCGCGGGAGATTGCGACCCTCGACCGACGGGACTTCAGTGTGGTTCGGCCTCGGCATGTCGATGCGTTCACTCTTCTGTCGTGACCGGGCGATTGGTGTTGGCGGGGACGCCTATTGGGGACTTTCAGGATGCTTCGCCGCGGTTGGCCCGGGTTCTGGGGGAGGCTGATGTGGTGGCCGCGGAGGATACGCGGCGGCTGCGGAGGCTGACGAGTGAGCTGGGGATCACCGTGGGCGGGCGGGTGACCAGTTTCTTCGAGGGGAACGAGCGGCAGCGGACGGATGAGTTGGTGGCCGCGCTGGTCGAGGGGCAGACCGTGGTGGTGGTGACGGATGCGGGGATGCCGAGCGTGTCCGACCCCGGGTACCGGTTGGTGGCTGCCGCGATCGAGGCCGGTGTCGACGTCACCGCAGTACCGGGGCCGTCTGCTGTGCTGACCGCGCTCGCTTTGAGCGGGTTGCCGGTGGACCGGTTCACCTTCGAGGGGTTCCTGCCGCGCAAGCCGGGGGAGCGGGCCAAACGGTTCCAGGAGCTCGCCAGGGAACAGCGCACGATGATCTTCTTCGAGGCACCCCACCGGTTGGCCGCGTCGCTCAAGGACATGGCTGACGCCTTCGGAGCGGACCGCCGTACTGCGGTGTGCCGCGAGCTCACCAAGACCTATGAAGAGGTCAAGCGAGGTGGCGCCGCCGAGCTGGCCGCGTGGGCCGCCGACGGGGTCCGCGGCGAGATCACCGTGGTCGTCAGCGGAGCGGATCCGTCCGCCCGCGAGCTCGGGCCCGAGGAACTGGCCGCGGAGGTAGCGGCGGACGAGGAGGCGGGCACAGCTCGCAAGCAGGCGATCTCCGACGTCGCCAAGCGCTTCGGTGTCCCCAAACGAACGGTGTACGACGCCGTCCTCGCCGCCCGCGCTCCGGCCAAGTAGCCCTGGTAAATACGCCTGGCCCGCCCCACTACGCTTTCCTTATGTCCGAGAAGGCTTTCTACGTCACCACCCCGATCTACTACGTCACGGCCGCGCCGCACATCGGCAGCGCGTACACGACGGTGGCCGGGGACGTTCTGACCCGTTGGCACGCCCAGCGGGGCGAGCGCAAGTGGTACCTGACCGGTACCGACGAGCACGGCGAGAAGGTGATGCGCAGCGCTCAGGCGCAGGGCATGTCTCCGCAGGAGTGGACGGACAAGCTGGTCGAGGAGGCCTGGAAGCCGGCCTGGGTCGACGTCGACATCGACTACGACGACTTCATCCGGACCACCGAGCAGCGGCACACCGAGCGGGTCCGGGAGTTCTGGCAGACGCTCTACGACAAGGGTGACGTCTACAAGGGCGAGTACGAGGGCCTGTACTGCGTCGGTTGCGAGGAGTTCAAGCTCCCCGCGGACATCCGGACCGACGAGGACGGCACCCAGCGGTGCATGATCCACGGCACCGAGCTGGAGACGGTCTCGGAGACGAACTACTTCTTCCGGCTGTCGGCGTACGCGGACCGGCTGCTCGAGCTGTACGAGTCGCAGCCGGACTTCGTCGCGCCGGCCAGTGCGCGCAACGAGGTGATCTCGTTCGTCAAGCAGGGGCTGCAGGACCTGTCGATCACCCGGTCCACCTTCGACTGGGGCATCCCGGTGCCGTGGGACGAGGACCACGTGCTCTACGTGTGGATCGACGCGCTGCTGAACTACGTCACCGCCGCGGGCTACGGCACCGACCCGGAGCGGTTCGAGCAGCTCTGGCCGGTCGACGTGCACCTGGTCGGCAAGGACATCCTGCGGTTCCACGCGGTGATCTGGCCGGCCATGCTGATGGCCGCGGAGCTCGCAGTACCGAAGCAGGTCTTCGCGCACGGCTGGCTGCTGGTCGGCGGTGAGAAGATGAGCAAGTCCAAGCTGACCGCGATCGCGCCGAACGAGATCACGGACCACTTCGGCTCCGACGCCTTCCGGTACTACTTCCTCCGGACGATCCAGTTCGGCTCGGACGGCTCGTTCTCCTGGGAGCACCTGAACGCGGTCTACACCTCCGAACTGGCGAACGGCCTCGGCAACCTGGCCAGCCGGATCGCGGCGATGGTCGGCAAGTACTTCGATGGCGTGCTCCCTGAGCCGACCGACCACGGCCCGGCCGAGCAGGCGCTCGCGGACCAGTTGGCGGCGACCGTCGAGGCGGCGGACAAGGCGATCGACACCCTCGCGTTCCACGACGCGCTGGCCGCGATCAACGACCTGGTCGGCGCGGTCAACGGCTACGTCTCCGAGCAGGAGCCGTGGAAGGTCGCGAAGGACGAGACCCAGAAGGCCCGGCTGGCCACCATCCTCTACACCTCGGCCGAGGTACTCCGCGCGGTCGCGGTCCTGCACCACCCGACGATGCCGAAGACCGCCACCAAGCTCTGGACCCTCCTCGGTGCCGAGCCCAAACTCGGCCCCCTCAAGGACCAGCGCATCCAGGACGCGGGCACCTGGGGCCAGCTCCCAGTCGGCGCCACCCTCACCAAGGGCGACTCCCTCTTCCCCCGCCTGACCGAAACCGCCTGACCGAAACCGCCTGACCGTCGGGTCCCTGGCCGGGGGTGGAAAGATTCACCCCGGCCGGGGAATACCCCCAGGCCAGGTCTGCTTGGAATCTTCGGACGTTGAGTTGATAGTTCAACCAAATCTGGAGGTTCTCATGCAGGCGGTCGTGTTCGAGGAGTTCGGCGGTCCTGAGGTTCTGCGGTTCAAGGAGATCGAGGAGCCGCACGCGGGGCCTGGTGAGGTGCGGGTCGCAGTACGGGCCGCTGGGGTGAACCCGGCGGACTTCAAGATCCGCCGTGGGTGGTTCGAGGCGATGGCCAAGACCACGTTCCCCGCAGTACCGGGCTATGAGCTCGCCGGGGTGGTGGACGAGGTCGGCGAAGGCGTGACCGAGTTCGCCGTCGGCGACGAGGTCGTCGGCTGGGGGAAGGCCGGTTCTTACGCGCAGTACGCGGTGGCAGGAATCGTCGCCGTCAAGCCCGCGGGTGTCCCCTTCGAGCAGGCCGTGGCGCTGCCGGTCGCGGGTGAGACCTCAGCCCGGGTACTGCGTCAGCTTGGCCTCAAGGCAGGCGAGACCTTGCTGGTGCACGGCGCCGCTGGTGGTGTCGGTTCGGTCGGAGCCCAGTTGGCGGTAAGCCTTGGCGCCACTGTCATCGGCACCGCGTCCCCGGCAAACCACGATTACCTTCGCTCGCTCGGGGTAATCCCGGTCGAGTACGGCGACGGCCTGGTCGAGCGAGTTCGCGCGGTCGCACCGAACGGCGTCGACGCCGTCTACGACGTGGCCGGAAAGGGCGCGTTGAAGGCCTCGATCGAGCTCCGCGGTGGTACCGACCGCATCGTCACGATCGCCGACCCGACGGCCGGCGACCTGGGCGTGGCCTTCTCGGCAGGCGGCGGCTCTCCTGAGGAGACCAAGGCCGGCCTCGCCGAGCAGCTCCAGCAGGTCGCCGACGACAAGCTCAAGCTGACCGTCGCCGAAACCTTCGCCCTCCGCGACGCCCCCAAGGCCCAGGAACTCAGCGAAGCCGGCCACGTCAACGGCAAGTTCGTCCTGATCCCTTAGGCCCATTGCCCACCTGTCTGCCGCCTGGATGGCGACACACACTTGAAGCATCAAGTAGTGTAGTGCACACTTGAAGCGTCAACCAATGGTCTTTCCTCATCCATCCGGAGGCAGTTGTGCAAGCGATCGTGTTCGAGGAGTTCGGCGGTCCCGAGGTGCTGCGGTTCCAGGAGATCGACGAACCGCACGCGGGACCAGGTGAAGTACGGGTCGCAGTACGGGCCGCTGGAGTGAACGCGATGGACTTCAAGATCCGTCGCGGTTACCTGCAGGGCATGATCCCGACGACCTTCCCGGCGGTGCCGGGCTTCGAGGTCGCCGGGGTGGTGGACGAGGTCGGCGAAGGCGTGACCGAGTTCGCCGTCGGCGACGAGGTGGTCGGCTGGTCCCAGAGCGGTGCGTACGCCGAACACGCGGTCGTCGGCATCGTGACTCGCAAGCCGGCCGGCCTTGCGTGGGATCAGGCCGCAGCCCTCCCGGTCGCGGGTGAGACCGCGACCCGCGTACTGCGCGAGCTCGACCTCAAGCAGGGCGAGACCCTGCTCGTCCACGGCGCGGCTGGCGGGGTTGGCGCCGTTGGGGTCCAGCTGGCAGTGGCGCAAGGCGCGACTGTGATCGGCACCGCGTCCCCCGCGAACCACGACTACCTGCGCTCGCTCGGCGTGATTCCCGTCGCGTACGGCGAGGGCCTGGTCGAGCGTGTCCGCGCGGTCGCGCCGAACGGCATCGACGCCGTCTTCGATGTGGCCGGCCAGGGCGCGCTGCCCGACTCGATCGAGCTGCGCGGCGGCACCGACCGCATCGTCACCATCGCCGACTTCGCCGCCGGCGAGCTCGGTGTCGCCGTGTCCTCGGGTGGTACCTCACCGGAGGACACCAAGACGGGCCTCGCCGAGCAGCTCCAGCAGGCAGCCGACGGCAACCTCCACCCCAGGATCGCCGAGACCTTCTCCCTCGCCGAGGCCGCCAAGGCCCAAGACCTCAGCGAGTCCGGCCACACCCCCGGCAAGCTGGTCTTGCTCCCGTAAACCCGCCGCCCACCTCCGCGCCCCACCAGCGTGAGGTGGGCGGGCTCATTCTCCGTCGGCGTAGGCGAAGCGCGAGGTGCTTACTGGTACTTCGTCCTGGCGGGGGTCGAAGCGGTCGACGAAGTTGACGCCGGTGGGGATTTCGATGCTGGCTGTTGAGGTCCAGCCTCGGGTCAGGGTGGGGAAGTCGGGGACGTCGGGGTGGTAATGGGGCTTGCCGGTTCCTAGGAGGTCTCTGGCCATCGGGGCGGTGCGTGCCTGATAGCGGAAGTCCGCCGAGAGCCGCAGTTGCCGGGTCCGGTTCGGCATCGCGCCGTGCACGGTCAGACTGCTGAACAGCAACACATCACCCGGCTGGTACGACGTCGTCCGCCACTCGGGGTGGTCCTCATCGGCCTCGGCGCGCAGCATCCCGGGTCCGTCCGACGCCCGGACCGGCAGTACGCCGAGTCGCGGCGATCCGGCGAACACCCGGAGCCCACCGATCTCGGGTGGGGCCGCACTGAGCGGGATCCAGGTGGTCAGCGTGTCGATGCTGCCCTGGATGAACCGGTAGTCCTGATGGATCGGCGTCGGGCTGGCGCCGGGGGAGGGCGGCGCGATCCGGCAGATGTGGGCCGGGTGCGCGAAGGCCTCTTCGCCGAGCAGCCGCATGGCCAGGTCCAGCAGCTCAGCACGCACGGCCAGTTCGTGGAATGCCTGCGTGCTCTGGATCGCGGTGTAGGCGCCGAAGAAGCCGGCTGATCCCTCCTCGACCGCCCGTTCCGAGGCGATCAGCTCCTCGGCCGCGCACCCCGGTGCGAGCCAATGGCTGTCGAAGAGGATCCGCGCGATCCGGGAGCGGACGTCATCGATCACGGCG